>JAOAAJ010000089.1 GCA_026418935.1 Caloramator sp.
CACATAGTGTGTCTAATGTAATGAAATTTATCAATAACAATAACGGCATTCTTAAAGTAAGTTTTGGCTAAATTAATATAAGGTTGCCACATATCACAAATAAAAAATTGAATACTGTTGCAGTTTTTAATTTTTTTAAAACAGTCAGATCTTAAATAAATCTCAATACAATTACCAGTATTAAGTACTTTTGTTATAATAACATCTTTAAAACCGAGTAAGTTTTTGATAAAATTATTATTGTGCACTTGTTGGATGCCTCCTTTCAAATTTGTGTGTGTAATTTTATTTTATCAGGCATCTAAACAGGTGCATATTTTTTTTGTAAAAAAATATGCTGAGGCTACGCCCCAACATTTATTATTGGACTACTTTTTAGACATAATATAATGTTACATTGACAAAAATAATAAGTTATGGTAATGTTTAAAAAGAAAATAAATAACTCTAATTAAAGTTGATGGGAGGTTATTATGAAAAAAAATTATAATAATCATATTACATCTGTTGATATTCTATTAGGAACTATTTTGTTAGTTATACCACTAATAGTAAGATTAAAGGTTGTTAAATTAACTGGTACTATAACAAAAATATGGCCAACTGGAAATTATAACTATGACATATTTTCATATTATAAGTCAAGGCTTCTGATTGTATTAACCATTTTAAGTATTATATTCTTTATATTAAATCTGTACAAAAAAAAGATAAATTTAGTAATAGTTAAATTTACATACATAAATTTATTTTTGTTTTCAATATTTTTATTAATTTCACATATTTTATCTAGTGAAAAATTCATTTCTTTGTGGGGGGCACCGGATAGGTTTGAAGGATTGCTTGTCTGGTTATGTTACTTATTATTAGTTTTTATTGGTATAAATATATATTATACAAATAGTGAAAAAAAAGTTGTTTTTCTATTGAAATTTTTGAACTATAATTTTCTAATTATTTCACTAATCGCTCTTATGCAATATTTTAATCACGATATTTTTCAATCAACGTTTGGTAAAAAGCTAATTGTTCCACAAAAATATTGGGGCAGTCTAGATACAATTACATTTGCTTTAGGGGAGAGAGCTGCATATGGCACTCTTTATAATACTAACTATGTAGGAAGTTATATTGCTCTTTTATTTCCAATTTTCTTAGTTTGTGCATTAATGTTAATTGATAATTTTGATAGGTTTAAATATCTTATTTTTGTATTGATAGCTTTAGCGGTTTTATTTGCGTCTCATTCAAGAGCTGGATTAGTTGGTGTAATAATATCATTTTTATTTATGATGACTATACTTAACAGAAGATTATTGAAACAAAAAAAATTAATTATAATTGCAGGTATATTAATAGTTGCTGTTCTAAGTGGTATTAACTATGTTTCAAAGGGATATATTTTTAATAAATTTGCTACATTGTTTACAGATGTTAGACTTCTATTTTCAAACGAAAAACAAATAATAAATGACAATTTACCATTATCTATATCTACTAATGATAAAAAATTAAAATTTGTATATACTGATGACATAATAGAGTTTGATTTAAATAGTAATTTAAAAATTTATGATAAGAATAAGAATTTAATTAATTATGAATATGATAAAACTAATGGTAGGATTACTCTTGGTGGCAAATACTCAAATAAACAATTTGTTTATGGAATGTATAATAATATGGATATGATAATATTGGAGGATAATGGAATTCAAATAAAGTTTGTTCTTAAAGGGGACAAGTTTAAAATATTTAATTCTGACGATATAACTTATGAAATTAGTGAAATAGAGTCTATTGGGTTTAAAGGAAAGGAACATTTAGGTTCAGCTAGAGGATATATATGGTCAAGAACGCTACCATTAATCAAAAAACATCCATTATTTGGTACTGGAGTAGATACTTTTATGATGTTTTTCCCTCAAAATGATGTTTTGGGTAAAGCACGATATAATTATGATCCATATATACTTGTGGATAAACCACATAATATGTATCTTGCAATAGCACAACAAATGGGATTAATCACATTAATAGTTTTCTTAATACTTATATTTGGCTATATAATAGAAAGTGTAAAAGTCTATAAAAATGCAAACTTTTATAAAGAAGTTGAAGTGTATGGTTTTGGAATATTTTTAGGAATAGTAGGATATCTTGTAGCTGCTTTCTTTAATGACAGCATAGTTTCTGTTTCACCTATATTTTGGGTGCTTTTAGGTGTGGGATTTGGATTAAATAAAGCTATAATTATTCAAAATAAAAAGTAACAAGATAACTAATGCTAAAATATAAAAAATATTGGCTCTTTGACAATAGTTGGGGCGGGTATTTGAATAGAATGCCTGTCCTTTCTTATTTGATAAGGATTTTAGAAAGATAGATTGGTTTTGAGGCAGTTTGCCTAAAAGTTTACATTACAAAAAACAACGGTAGTTGGGTTCTTCAAAATACAACTTATTTCTAAACCTATCAAAATTTTTAAAGCCGAAGGTCTTTACTCTAATAATTTACATTATAATATTAAACATATTAACTTAAAGAATTTAGATTTTGTAATAATATTACAATAAATAAATTTATAGACTTATATTAAAGTTTATGATAGAATTATTATTAATTAAACTAAAGGAGGATAAAAAATGCCTAGGAAGCAATCTAAAATAGATTTATCACTTCATCCAGATGTTGAAAATAGAGTATCTAATATCACAAAGGAATACTTTGAAAAAGAGCTTGAAAATTTAGAACCAATAAAAGAAGGAGAAGTTAATATACATACATCTTATATATATAAAAATGATGATGAAGTAGAAGCAAGTATAATAATAAGAAATGGACTCCAACAAACAATAAACTTCGACAAATTCCCAATTATGATAACAGATGAAGAAAATAAAATATATTTTCGAGCAACATTTGATGGTATTGGAATAGGTGATATACCTCCCTTTAAGGCAAGACCTTGGAAGTTTTTTATTAAGATAGATGATATGTTTATAAAAGATTTCGATGGCAAAAATTTAATAGTAAAATTTGATACAGAGAGATTAAAGGCGCAAGTTAATGATGCAAATACAATAGATTTGTTGTTACCAAATGATATTAACGAAGATGAAAAAGAGGCATTGTTTGAATTTATTAAAAATATGCCTCAGTTAGAAGAAAAAACAGTCGATTTTGATGTATTTAGAGAAGCATACAGTATAGAAAAAGAAATATTGTATTTAACTTATGTTGTAAGAAATGGTGCTTATCAAGATGTAAAGCTTGATTATCTCCAATATAATTTTAGTAAAAATGGAGAAACAAGGCAATTAAAAATAGAATGGGATGGAATAATAGTTCCAAAGAGAAGTATTAGAATATTTAAGTTTGAAATAAATGGAATAAGATTATAAATTTGATTTTTATCAATAGTTGGGGCAGGTATTCGGTTAGAATGTCTGTCCTTTCTTATTTGAGTAAGTTTTTTTACTTGGTTTAAAATATTTTTTAAAGATATAATTTATTTTTTACACATTTCTAAATACACCTCAAAATAATTAATAGTATTAAGTTCTTTTGTTGTATTATCATTTTTAAAACAGAGTAAGTCTTTGACAAAATAATTAAAATGCATTTTTTGGGTGCTACCTTTCAAATAAATGTGTGTCTAATTTATTTTACCATGCATATAAAATAGGTGGATATTTTTGTGAAAATATGATATTTTATAAAAACTTAATAATGCTATCAATAAAAATTATTTAGTGATGCACAAAATGTTGTTGTTATTTATTATGTATGTAAAAATATATAGAAATAACAGAAATTTTGTGTTAATATGGTATTGTATATTATTATCCTGGAGTGATATTATGAAGAAATTAAGACAAAAAATAATTATTTTGTTAATTATATTACTTACATTTATAAATAACTATAGTTTTGCTAATAATCTCTTAGAAGTAAATTTATTATGGCAAAATATAGTTGGAGGAAAAAGTTTTGAAAGGTTTAACGATATAAAAGAGACTGATGATGGGGGTTATATTATTGTAGGGCATACCAATTCTTACGACTATACAAATAACTTTTATGGTACATATGGTGATTTTGATACATTACTTATAAAGTATAATGCTACAGGAAAAGTTGAATGGACAAAATCCTTTGGAGGAGAGGCTTTTGATACATTTAGTAGTGTAAATGTGTGCAGAGATGGAGGCTTTATAGTATCAGGATTCACACAATCAAGGTATGGTAACATAGGTAACATAAATGTAAAAGGCGAAGAAGGTCTCATTGTAAAATTTGATTCTAGAGGAAATATTGAATGGGAAGCTATCTTTGGAGGTAGTTTATTTGATAGAATTACTAATGTTATCGAGGTAAGTGATGGGTATGTAGCTGTTGGATATTCTAATTCAAATGATGGAAATTTATCTGGATTAAACAAGGGAGAATATGATGGAGTTATAGTTAAGCTTGATAGAAAGGGAAACATTGAATGGAAAAAATCCTTTGGTGGAAGTAGATGGGATAAGTTTTATTCTGCAATAGAAGTTACTGGTGGGTATATTATTGTTGGTTATTCAGAATCAAATGATAAAGATTTAAAGGATGTAAAAATAAAAGGACAAGATGGAATTATAGTAAAAGTCAGTACAAATGGAGATATTGTATGGGCAAAATCCTTTGGGGGAGATGGGGATGATGAGATTACATCTATTTGTAAAATTGATGATGGGTTTATAATTTCAGGCTCAACGTCCTCATTTAATAGAGATTTTGATAAACTTAAATATAATGGACAATTAGATGCATTTATTTCCAAGTTAGATTTTAATGCCAATGTTAAATGGACAAGAACCTTTGGTGGAAGTGGACAAGATGTATATAAATCATTGTTCTATAAAAAGGACTTTGGAATTGTGGCAGTTGGTAATACAGAATCAAATGATGGAGACTTAGAATATTTAAATTCAGGAAATAAAGATGCTTTAGTTGTAAAATATGATTTGGATGGAAATTTAATTTGGAAAAAAGCATTTGGGAAAAATGGAGATGATGTGTTTTTATCAGCTGTCTACTCTGATTTTTTTGGCTTTATTGCAGTTGGATATACTACATCTAAGGAATTAAATGTTAATGGAAATGAAGATTGTTTAATTGTAAAGTTTGAAGAGCCAAGAGTTAAGGTTTCTGCGGTATATTTTCTAGAAGAAAATAAAGTTATTAAAAAGGGAGAAACCTTAAAGCTTAATGTGAATTTTGTTCCAGTTAATGCAACAATAAAGAAAATAATATGGACAAGCAGTAATAATAATATTTTAACAGTGGATGAAAATGGAGTAATAAAGGCAAGAAATGTAGGAGAAGCAACTATCACTGCAAAGAGTGTAGATGGAGGATATGAGGCTAAGTGCAAAATAAAGGTTACGCAAAATTATGATAAAAATAAATTGCCATTTATTATATGGGCAAATAAAAATATAATAAACAAAATGCATAAAAATCTATAAACTACAAGGGAGGTTATGGAATGAGGCGATTCTTATCTTTTTTAGTAAGTATATCAATAGTATTAGGAATTTTACCTAAACCAACACTTGTATTTGCGGCAGGGACTACAAATTTGCCTATTAACTCTACAATAGTAGGAGAAAAGCTATTTACTAAAGATTATATTCAGGAAAATATAGATAGTGTTAATTCTGAAATACGTAACAATCCTGGTAGGGTGTTTTATGTTGATGATAATGGAAATATTAAGAATGAGTATGGACAAATCGTAACAGAACAGCATATAGTTAAAACAAATATTAGAATCTTAACTGTTTATAGTACTTCTAATAACAATATCTACCCTAATGGTACAAAATTTGTTGCAGATGAAAATGGAATTTTTGTGAAGATAGATAATAATGACTCTAATAAAAGAGTTGGATATGCAATAGTAGATATACAATTTATAGATAGTATTAAAACTACTTTGGATATCTCTATAAAAGAGATAAATCATATTCCAGAGGCTTATTACTATATTGTTGGAACAGGGAATTTTATTATCAATGCAGATACTAATAGACTCTCAAGTTTAGGTTCTGATTATCAATTAAATAAAAGAACATTAAATGAACGTTATTCACTAGTAAATAATAATCCAATAGAGAACATATATATAGCTTTTTATAATTCATCAGGATATAGGGTTGCAACAGGAACGATAAGAGAAGTACAAAATGGTAGATTAGCTGTATTATTATATGTGGATAATAGTATTCCAAAGGATATTTATACAAATGTAAAGGGTAATATAAGTAATGGTGGATTTGCAGCTACAGATGGAGAATACATTTATTATAGTAATTCTGCAGATGGTGGTAAAATATATAAAAGACCAATAGATGGTAGTGATGCATATCCAATATGTAATGATAATGCAAAGTATATAAATGTTGTTGATGATTTTATATACTACAGTAATATGTCTGATGGTGGAAAAATATATAGAATAAAGACAGATGGAACTTCAAGAAGTAAAATAAACAATGTTCTTTCGTCATACATAAATGTTGTTGATAGTGATATTTATTATGTAAATGGTAAAAGAAGTAATAGAATTTATAGATTAAAGACTTATAACACAGACCCTCAAAACGAAGGAACTCTTGTTACATCAGATAAGGCAGCTTATTTAGTTGCAACAAGCAATATGCTATATTATAGCAACTTATCCGACAAAGGAAGGTTATATTCTATAAATATTAGTGGTGGAGTGATTGGTACAAGAATAGGTTATTCAACAATAACAGGAAGCACAAAGTTAGGGGTTAGATATATTTCAGTAACTGAAAATGGTGATGTTTACTGTTCAGGCTATGATTCAAAGTTATATAGGTTAAATACGAAGGTGAATAGACTAGAGCAACTTAATATTCAAACTAACATAACTAAAAAAGGAAACAATTCTTCTCCTCAAATAGTTAACGATAATGTTGGTTTTATAAATGCAGTAGATTCAAGTTCAATATATTATAGAAGTTCTGCTGATTCAGGTAGAATATATAAGAGAGATTTAGATGGTACATCTAAAAAAGTTGTTGATGATGTTGCATCAGGCATAAATGTTATAGGTGATATATTATTTTACCTAAAGGGTGGTAAGTTATATATATATGATATTAAAACCCAAGGTAAGCCTATAGCAGCAAGTAAATTTAAGCCTGAAGGCAAAATTGTTAAGGTAGATGATTTAGAACAGGTACCTTATGGTACACCACTACCTGATAGTGTTTCAGCAATATTTGATAGTGGACAAGTTAAGGATGTACTTGTTGCTTGGGATACAAAAAATGTGAAGTCAAAAAATGGTGTATTTACTTATACAGGAACAATAATAGGTTATGGCACAAAGGTACAAATGAGTGCTATAAGATATTCTAAAATGGTTAGTCCAGAAAATATAAAAGTGTTTAATGAAGAAGGAATAAAGGCAGATAGTGTAGTTGTTGAAAATTTACAATCAGGTGAGGAAATTTTAGTATATGATGAAAATGATAAATTGTTAGGTAAAGCAAAGGCAGATAAAAAAGGAGTTGCAACATTAGCAAAGATAGAGTTAGAAAAAACATCAGGTGAAGTTAAGGTTTATAGAGTAACACCAGGCTATGCACCAAGTGTTGCGACTATATACATATACCCAGGTGAAGCACCATCAATATTAAGTGTTGAATACATTGCACAGGAGAAAAAATATGGTGTAACTTATAAGGGGTTAAGTGGTAATGTTAAATATGCTGTAGCTTCAGAAAATCAAGTTATTGAGCTAAACAATTATATCCCATTTAATGATAATGATGATAACAAGCCAAAAGCCTTAGGATCTAATATTTACTATTTTAAAATTCCAAGTACGTCATTTGAAGGTTTGGACAAAAATCGTTATTTAAGGATTGCTTATGATGAAACGAATTCAACACCATCTAAGCCATATACTATGCTTGCCCAATCTGAACCAAACGTTACTTATAACTTCTTAACTGGAACATTTGATAATATAAGTAGTAACATAGAATGTAGAATAGAAGGTTCTAATGAATGGTTTGATTCAAATGAATTAAGATATGAACCATATAGATTAATGGGCAAAGTATATGTGGAATTCAGGCTAAAGGCATCTGGAAATAAAATGCCTGGTGTTAGTAAGCTTGTTTCAATGATACCAATGCCAAAGGTAGTTATTAATTCAAAGGGTGAAAAATTATTTGATTCTGATGATAAAAACACATATAGTTATGATGTTATAAATAATGTATTTGCGTCAAAGTATATTGCAAATACAGATACAACTAATATTTCTATTTCTATTAATATAATACCTTCATCACAAACTATTAACTATTATTATAAAATAAATAATGAAACAACAGAATCTAGGATTCTTACTGGTAATATACCTAAAGATAACCTGAAACAAAATGAAATAAACACACTGACTATCATTGCTAAAACAAGTGATAATAAAAAATTAGGCGAATCTAACATTAAATTTAGGATATTTAATCAAACAATACCACAAATAAATCCACAAATTGCAGGAGTAGTTGGTAGA
>JAOAAJ010000002.1 GCA_026418935.1 Caloramator sp.
AAATAGCACCAAAAATAGTTACAACAACTAATTCAATTGAAGAATTAAACAAGAATAAGGATAGTATAATAAATAAGATTGAGTCTGCATCTGCTGTTGCTGAAGAGGTTTCTGCTTCATCTGAAGAAATCGCAGCTTCAATTCAAGAGATGAGTAAGTCTTCAGAAACACTTGCAGAATCTGTTCAACTTCTAAACAATATGAGCCAAAATATGAATGAACTTGTAGGAAAGTTTAGGGTGTAATAATTTTAAAATCCCCAGTAACAAAATAAGTACTGGGGATTTTAAATTATTTTATCTACATAACTTTGCAATTTATCTATATCTTTTATTATAATTCTTTTATTTTTAATATCAATTATCCCTTCACTTATAAACCTATTAAGGCATCTTGTAATTGTTATCCTTGAACATCCAACATTGTTCGCTAACTCTTGATGTGTATAGGATACACTAATAGAAATTTCTTGATCTGAATTTTTCTCTGAACATGAAGCTAATCTTAATAAAGTATCAGCAATCTTCCCTATTGAATCATTAAAAATAGCTGATGTCAATTGTAGCATCACAATACGAAATTTTCTTGTTATACTGTGTATAAAATATCTGTAAATTTCTGGTTCTTTTTCTAAAACTTTTTCTAAAATATCTTTCTTAATTAATGAAATTTTAGCCTTTTGTTTTGTCTTTAATATTGTAACGCATCTACCTCCACAAAAGTAAGACATTTCTCCATATATTTCTCCAGGTCTTAAAACATATAATAATTTTTCGTTTCCCATTGAGCTAATAATTTCAACTGATAAGATTCCTTCAACTACTATAACTAAATATTCCCCACTTTCTATATTAATAATTTCATTTTTATTATAACTCTTAATGATTCCTTCCTTACTTAAATTTAAAAACATTTGTCTCATCTTATCTTGTCGCTTTTGGTCAAACCAATCAGAATACATATTAACCACCCCAACAAATTATTTAATTTTATTATATTAAACTCAAAGCAAAATTCATATATAAAAAACTTATTATTAAACTCTTTTTTACCTAACATTCAAGTTTTATTAAACAAATTTACATACTATTTATTATTGGTTTATTGTTAATTCTAATTTTATTATAAAAAAAAGAGCTATTTAAGCTCTTTTAAAAATTTTTTCCAACTCCCGTATTCAATATAAATAGCATTTTTAAAAAAATTAATATCGTTATTTAAATTATAAATATAAGCGAATGCATACTCAATTTTATTGTCTTCTAAATTTTCAACAACTATTACTTTTCTTATATATTCATTATTTATATTCCCTTCGCCAAGATATTGTTCTAAGACATCTAATTCTTTTAATACATTATAAAAATCATTCACTTCAATTAATTCACCATAAACATAATCTTCACCATCTATCATTGCAGGGTATCCTTTGTTTTTTAAATGATATAATTTTCCCTTTGTTTTTGCACTCTTTTTACTTATAACTTTGCCTTCTAAATATTTTTTATAATTGAACATGCCTTCCATTAGGCTGCCATATACAAATAGCTTATTTATATTATTACATTCCACTAACATATTGTTCCTTCTGCGTTCTTCTTATCATCTTTATTGTTTATGGCAGCCTTTATAGCTATTGTTAACGCCTTAGAAATCATATCTAAATTCATATAAGGTGTATTGGCTCTTGTTAGAACTTGTTCTGGTAAAAATGGAACGTGTATAAATCCTCCCCTTATATGTGGATATTTTTTATTTATTATATACAATAGACCATACATTATATGGTTGCATACATAAGTTCCTGCTGTATTTGAAATAGATGCAGGTATATTCTCCCTCCTTATTTCTTCAACCATTGCTTTTATTGGTAAATTTGAAAAATATGCATTTTCTCCATCCTCAAATATTTTTTCATCAATAGGTTTGTTACCCTCATTGTCTGGTATCCTTGCATCATCTACATTTATGGCCACTCTTTCAATACTTATATCATATCTTCCTCCTGCCTGTCCAACACATATAACTATATCTGGTTGATGAAGATTAATAAGTTTTTCAAGCTCAAATATTGATTTTTTAAAAACTACAGGAATAGCTGCTTTTATTATTTCGGCACCATCAATGTTTTCTTCTAACATCTTAACTGCTTCATAAGATGGGTTAATCACATCTCCTCCAAAAGGTTCAAATCCTGTAATAAGAACTTTCATATAATCACCTCATATCAAAATTGATTTTAAAATGCCCAAACATACATTAATATAATATGAATTACTAACATTGTAAGTGCAACTGGTACTTGGTACTTTATAACACCATATTTTTTATCCTTTATTTCAAGAATTGCTGTTGGTACAATATTAAAGTTTGCTGCCATTGGTGTCATTAATGTTCCACAATACCCAGCTGTAAGACCTAACATAGAAGCAATAACTGGATTTGCACCTTGAGCAATTACAAAAGGTACACCTATACCAGCAGTTATAACTGCAAAAGCTGCAAAAGCATTTCCCATAATCATTGTAAATAAAGCCATACCTACACAATACGCTATGACTCCAATTAAAATATTTCCTTGTGGAACAAAACCCTTAATACCATCAGCAATCACTGTTCCAACTCCAGCTGCTGTAAATACCGAACCTAAAGCTGCTAATATTTGTGGGAGCATACTAACCGGTCCAACAAGTTCTAATAATCTTCTTGAATCCTCTGCTACTTCTTTTGTACTACCTTTTGTTATAATCATAGCCATAATAAGTGCTACCAATGCTGCAATACCTAATGCAACTAATGAACCTAATTGTTTTGTCCAATACTGTGCAACTATAAATGCTATTATTGCCAAAGCTAAAGCAGGTATAAAAATTTTGTTTCCAATTTTATCTGCCATTTCTGCCTTAAATTCTTTGCTTGATTCATTAAATTTATTATACTTAACTAATTTTAAGGCTGATAAAATAGCAAGTAAAACTAATAAATATCCTACTACTGTATCATCAATTTTAATATTTTTGTTTCCCCATAGCATACCAATTCGACTGAATGAAAATATTACTCCTAATATTCCCCAAAATATTGCAGTGGGAATTCTTGATGGATGGTTTTTATCCTTTAAAGTTACATAAACAGAATAAAAAGCTATAATACCACAAAATACATATAATAATTCAGTTAAAGCATCCTTTAACATATTCATCCCCCCACTATACATTTTTAGTTATATCATTTTTTATTCTCATTTTTGCGTTATACTTCATATCAAATTTCTTATCATAATATAAAAATTGAAGTGTACCTACTACCATTATTATTAATGCAATTGGTAATGCTGCCTTTGCTGCATCAATAGCCTCTATCTTATAGCCTAATTCTTTCATAACACCAACTACTAAAAGTACACCACCAGATGCAACAAAGAAGTTTTGTCCAAAGAAATTACCATAGTTTTCAACTGCACCTGCAAGACCTTTTATTGCTTCTTTATCGCTATCTTGCATTTCACCATATCGGCTTTCACCTGCTCCTTGTGCCATTGGAAGTATTAATGGTCTAATAAATTGAACATGTCCACCTATTCTTAATCCAAACATTGCTGATAATGTTCTTATTATTAGGTAAAGTGATGTTAATCTTCCTACTGTCGCTGACTTTATTTTACTTATTAAGTATGCTGCCCTCTCCCTCAAGCCATATCTCTCTAATAAACCTATTACAGGTAAAGTAATTATAAATATTGACATATAACGATTTGTAACAAATGCACTACCTAAAGTCTTCATAATTTCGTTAAATGACATTCCTGCAACAAGTCCAGTTATAATTCCTGCAAAGACAACTACAGCTATAGTGTCTAACTTTAGAATAAAACCAATGATGATAATTAAAATACCGATTAGTTTAATCATAAACAAACCCCCTTATAATTTTTTAATTATTTAGAAAATAGCATAAATAAAAAATAAATTCTGTAGCATCGGCTACAAAATTTATTTTTGTATAAAATAACACACTATAGATTTTACATCTACAGTGTGTTATTTTAATTTAATTTTTTAATCAAACAATTCCATTGGATCTATTTTAAACTGTAACATTTTTGCAGTATCCCTACCATTATCTCCACCTTTTCTTTGTATAAGTATCCTTCCTAAATTTATAGAACCCCTTTTAGTCATTTCTACTTCCCCTTGTGAGTAGTGTTGCATTACTTCGTTTATATTTTTAAGTACCCACCTTGCATTACTGTTTATCTTTTGTGCTACCAATACCCATTCAGCACTAAATTCTCCTCTACCTCGCAAAACATCCGATATAATAAGAGTTTTGTTTTCTTTCAACCAATTAATTACAATGCTTATTTCCTCGTGTGTAAACTCATTAAGGAACATTCTTCTCTTA
>JAOAAJ010000018.1 GCA_026418935.1 Caloramator sp.
ATTTCTCATCTTGCAGCAAAGGCTGGAGTTGCTGTCGAGTATCAAATGATTGATCCAAGCACAAAAGAAGCTAAGATGGCAAAGGTAGCAGCAGTTAGCTTACTTGATCCAGATGGAATAAGATTTATGTTCTCAAAGGCTGTTTCAAACTTTACAGGCTTTGCTCCACTTGGAACAGTTTTAGTTGCAATGCTTGGTGTTGGTGTTGCAGAAGGAACAGGACTTATTCAAGCACTTCTTAGAAAGATAGTTTTAAGTACACCAAAGAAACTAATAACAGCAGTTGTTGTATTCTTAGGTGTTATGTCAAACATAGCATCAGACGCAGGTTACGTTGTACTTGTACCACTTGGTGCTATTATATTTTTAAGTTTTAACAGACATCCACTGGCAGGTCTTGCAGCAGCTTTTGCAGGTGTTTCTGGTGGTTTTAGTGCAAACCTATTAATTGGTACACTTGACCCATTACTTGGTGGAATAAGTACAGAAGCTGCAAAGTTTATTAATCCTTCTTATGTAGTTGCTCCAACAGCAAATTACTACTTTATGTTTGTTTCAACATTCTTAATAACAGCACTTGGTACATTTATAACTGATAGAATAATTGAACCAAGATTAGGTGAATATAAAGGTAAGAAGGAAGTTGAAATAACTCATTTAACAGTAGAAGAAAAGAAGGGTTTAAGATATGCATTAATTTCATTTATAATATTTATAATAGTAATATTGTTATTGGTTGTTCCTGAAAATGGAATATTAAGAGACCCAGAAACAAGAAAGATATTAGGACATACTCCATTTATGGATGGCATAGTTCCAATTATAGCACTGTTCTTCCTAATCCCAGGTGTTGCCTATGGATTTGGAGCAAAGACAATAAAGAATGATAAGGATATAGCAACAGCTATGTCAAAGGCAATGAGTACAATGGGAGGATATTTAGTTCTTGCCTTTGTTGCTGCACAGTTTGTTTCATACTTCTCATATTCAAAGCTTGGAACAATACTTGCGGTTAAGGGTGCAAACTTCTTAAAGTCAACAGGAATGACAGGATTTGGTCTAATTATTGGATTTATATTAATAAGTGCCTTTATAAATCTATTTATAGGTTCAGCTTCAGCAAAGTGGGCTATTATGGCACCAATATTTATACCTATGCTAATGCAATTAGGATTTACTCCAGAATTTACACAATGTGCATACAGAATAGGTGACTCATCTACAAATATAATAACACCACTTATGTCATACTTTGCAGTTATAGTTGCATTTGCTGAAAAGTATGATGAAGATATAGGTCTTGGTACACTTATTTCTACAATGCTACCATATTCAATTGTATTCTTAGTAGGCTGGACACTTTTATTCTTAGTATGGTATGCATTAAATCTACCATTAGGTCCTGGTGTACAAATCTTTTTAAGATAATAAAAGGCACCCTTGTGGTGCCTTTATAATTGGAGGGATATTATGATAAATCAAGAAAGATTAGTTGCTAATTTTATTGAAATGGTTAAAGTATCAAGTGAAACAAGAAAAGAAGGAGACTTTGCACAAAAATTAAAATCTATACTTGAGGAACTTGGACTTGAAGTTTATGTTGACAATGCTGGTGAAGTTGTAGGCTCTAACACAGGAAATATAATTGCTAAATTAGAAGGAAATATTGAAAAGGAACCTATACTTTTCTGCTGCCATATGGATACAGTAACTCCTGGTGTTAATATAAACCCTGTTATAAAGGAAGGTACTATATATAGTGATGGTACAACTGTGCTTGGTGCAGATAATAAGGCTGGAATTGCTTGCATTATTGAAGCAATAACACATATAAAAGAAGAAAATATTCCTCACAGTCCGATTGAACTTGCTTTTACAATAGCAGAAGAGGGTGGATTATTTGGAGCTAAAAATCTTGACTATTCAAAGATAAATTCAAAGATAGCCTATGTTTTAGATAGTGGTGGGGACCCAGGACAAGTTGTAATAAAGGGACCTGCACAGGATAAGATAGTTGCAAAGATTATAGGAAAGCCTGCCCACGCAGGTGTTGCACCAGAGGAAGGAATTAGTGCGATAGTTGTTGCAGCCCATGCTATTACAAATATGAATCTACTTAGAATAGATGAAGAAACAACAGCAAATATTGGTGTAATAAATGGTGGGCAAGTTACAAATATAGTGTGCCCTGAAGTAGAAATTAAAGCAGAGGCAAGAAGTTTAAATATTGAAAAGCTTGATGCACAAACAAATCATATGGTTAAGTGCATTGATGAGGCCTGTGAAAAATTTGGTGCAAAGGCTAAAATAGATGTAGAGAGAATGTATGGACCATTTAATGTTAAAGAGGATGATGAAGTTGTAAATAAGGTTAAAGTAGCTTGTGAGGCTTTAGGATTAAAGTTTTATACTTCATCAACAGGTGGAGGAAGCGATACAAACGTATTGAATCAATTCGGTATTAAGGCGGTAAATTTAGGTATTGGTGAGAGAAAGCCTCACACATTAGAAGAACATATTCACATTAAGGATATGGTAGATGTAGCAAAGCTTGTTGTGGAGTTAATGAGATAGTGCCACTTAGGTGAAAAGTGAAATTTTCTAAATTAAATATGAGTTTTTATAAATTTTAAATGAAGTGAATTTAAAAAGTAAAGCAAGTGATATGATATTCATACCACTTGCTTATTTAATATAGTTCTACTACAAAAATCATATTTTAGAAGGTTTATTTAAAAATCTTGATAAAATTATTCCTATTAAAGTTAAAACTAATATTGGATATGATACAAATTTGTAACTACCAAACAGGTCTTTAGCAAGTCCAGAGGTCAAATTTCCAAGTATAGCACCAATTCCATAGGCGGTAAAAACAATTCCATAATTTTCACTGTAATATTTAGCTCCAAAGAACTTTGATGTAAGAGCTGGTGCAATTGATAGCCATCCCCCAAAGTTCATCCAGAATATTATAAATGAAAAAACAAAAATAAATATGTTGCCTTGATTAAATAGAAGCATAGATAGTGCAGCAATAAATATTAATGTATATGATAGCAGTATTACTTTTGATGCCTGAAGTTTATCTGATAAATAGCCAAATGTTGGTCTACCTATTCCGTTAAATATAGAGAATAAGGAGACATAAAAGGCTATCTTTGTAGATGAGATGCCTATTAATTCTTCACCAACAGGTCCGGTAATACCAATTATCATAAGTCCTACAAATGTTGCAATAGCAAAACATACCCATAGTATATAGAAGGTTTTGTTTTTTAGCATTTCTTTTGGTGTTAAATAGAAACTATCATCTGTTTGAATCTTTTGTGTTTCTTTTGGAAATTTAAACGGCAGTGAAAGAATAATAAGCACAATTAAAAAGGCTATGCCGAGCAACTTAAACGCATTAAAAACACCGTATATATCAATTAACTTTTTAGCAATAGGTGCTGTAACAAAGGGGGACATTCCAAAGCCTGATAAAAGAATTCCAAGTGCAAGCCCCTTTTTATCAGGAAACCATTTAGATATAACTCCGATTGGAACACCATATGCAATTCCAACACCACTTCCTGCAATAGCACCGTATGTGATTATTAATGAAAATATGTTTTTGCTAAAGGATGCACCCAGCCAACCCAGTCCTACCAAGATACCTCCAATAATGAGTACTATTCTTGGTGAATATTTTGAAATAAGCCTTCCCCCAAAAGGCATTAAAAAAGAATAGAATGCTAAAAAGGTTATAAACGGTAAACCACTTTGGGTTGAGTTTAGGCTTAGGGCTTTTTCTAAAGGTTTTCTAAAAATGCTCCAAGAATATACAGTCCCCAGACATATGAATATTAATATTCCTAAAACAACATATAGCCAACGAATTTTACTTTTCATAGACACCTTCCTTTACATAAAAATCTATATAAATTATAATATCAAAAATATTTATTATGTCCAGTTTG
>JAOAAJ010000118.1 GCA_026418935.1 Caloramator sp.
ATATAACCTCATCTAAAAATTGTGATTTTGAAATATATGAACCATCCTCACCTGAAGTTCTGTAGGATAGGAATAACCCCTCCTTTGAAGATGCTATTGATAGGATAAATCTTATCTTTTCCTTCTCCATTTCAAATATGCTACTTCCAAAGTTTACTCCCTGCCTATAGATTATCTCTTTTTCCCTTGTTGTATATATTCCTGTTGCCTTTGAAAGTTTAGGAAACTTTCCTTCATTAAGCCCCATTATAAATACATAGTCATAGCTTGTTCCTCTTATTAAATCTGGAGTTAGAACCTTGACACCATAGCTTTTTTTAGGATTTATAGTTACGGTTGTAGTTGTTATATTTTCATCTAATATATTTAAAAACTCTGCATAATCTATCTTTGAACTTTGATGCTTATATACTTCACCAAGATTATTTAACATTTGAATAAAACCAAACAGAGCCTTAAGGTCTCGAATCATTATATCCTGTGATATTTTTCCATTTTTATAAAGACATATTATACTCTTTTTAATATTAAATTCGTCTAAAATATCTATTAAAGACTTCTTGTATTCTTCAAAACTCTCACTACTCTTTAATTTTGATAGTTTTTCTTCTATCATTTTTTCAAATTTAGCATAACTATCCCTCAATTTTGATATTTTTTCTATATAATTTACCTGTTCCTCTTCATTTTCAACCTTAAATTCCTCTGGAAGTTTTTCAAGAAATGTTACTGTATCTTTTCCTTTAAAATATCTCTCTAAAACCTTTAAAATATCGTGTCTTTCAGGGATAAATATATATGGGCTTGTTACTATATCCTCTAATAGATTTTTGTTATATCTTTCATTTTTAAGTCGAAGCAGTGCCATAATGGTTTTTATAAATGGGATTTTAGATAGAACTTCTATATCACTTAAGGATATATGAATTCCATATTCATTGAATATATCAAGAAGAGTGTCCTCATATTCCTCCCTGTCTGGAACTATAATTGCTATTTTATCAAGACAAGTATTTTTCTCTTTATATATTTCTTTTATATTTGAAGCAACCTGTCTTACTTCATCCTCAATACAAGGAGCATCAAGTATTTTTACACAAGCAGTCTCCTCTAAATCTTTATCAGTAAACAATGTTTCTGCAAGACTTCTATACTTTGTATCTAAAAAGTCACTGTAGTTTATTTCAAAACCTAATTGTCTTAAAAATCCAAGGGCTTCTTTTTCTGCAAAATTATGTACATAAGGAACATTTAGAGGAAGGTGGTATATAAATTCTATTTCACTATAGTTATTTTTTATAGCCTCAAGAAGCTTCTTTTCACTATTAAATATATCTATGTATCCATCTACTATAAATAGAGATACATTTTCAAAATATGTGGTCTTATCTACATTTTCTATTGCAATCTTTATTACATCGTCCATATCCATAAGATTTAGTGAGGTTAGTTTTTCTTGATATGCTGAGTATATTTTTATCAAATCCTCTGTTTTTCTTATTAATACATCATCCTCTAAAGAATTTATAATTTCCCTGAATTTATCTATATCCATATACTCCTTTTTCAGGCTCCTTATTGCATTAAGTGCATTTACTGCAAATCCCTTTTTATCATAAACTTTAGCAAAATATTTAATTTCCTTTTCTCCAAGGTCCTTTAATATTTCTTCAACAAGTACAAGGGATGCTTCGTTGGTGATTAATTCTGAACTGCCCAAATGGTTCTTTAAAATCTTTCTTGATAAGTCATCAAAGGTGATAACATCAACATTGTACAGGGAACCTACCCTATTTAGTATTTCACCTCTTATATGTTCAATAAGTTCTCTTGATGGAGCAAGATATACAACCCTTTTATTATCTTTTATTGCATCTACTATTTTATTAAACAAAATATCACCCCAATAATTTGAAATTTTTTCAATTTAAATATATTTTATACCTTATTAGGCTATGAATCAACTTATTATAAGTAATGTTACTGGCATTTAAAAAGCATCTGAAATTCAGATGCTTTTTGTTTACATTGTTAAGTTGTTATTTTTTAATACAACCATATAGGATTTAAGGTCATTGTGTATTTCCTCTTTAAATGGATTTTTCTTAAACTTGAATATTTTAT
>JAOAAJ010000122.1 GCA_026418935.1 Caloramator sp.
ACATAAGAATTTGTGCAAATGATAGCGGTTCAAATAAAAACATAAAGTCCCCCTTTCATCGACTCAGTCGATATAATTTTTTAAATTTAAAAATTATTCACATTAAAATAATATCAGAAATTTTTGTAAAAGTAAATATAAGTAACCATTTTTTATGTTTTAATTACAGTTATCGTTTTCTTTAATTTGAAAATAAATAAAAAGAGCGTAAAGTTGTACGCTCAAAATAATTCAAAAATATTTTATTAGATGCAAACTTGACAAGCAATCCAGCAAGCAGTGATAATACTATAAGTGATATGGCTGTCAGTTATGAGTTAATTACCTCAACAAGCCTATTTGCAATTTCTGAATGGTTTGTAAATCCTGTTAATGTGTTGAATATATCCTCAAGACTACTTCCTAATACCTTCTCTTTAAGTTCCTCAAAATTTCCATCTGCTACTATTTGACCATCATTTAAAAGAAGTATCCTGTTACTTACCTTTTCTACAACCTCCATAATATGTGATGAGTAAAAGATAGTTTTGCCTTCATTTTTTAGTGCCTGCATCATTTCTTTGAAGACCATTGCACTATTTGCATCAAGGCCTGTAATTGGCTCATCAAAGAATATTAAGTCTGGGTTATGTATTACTGATGAAATTATTGCAAGCTTCTGCTTCATACCCTTTGAAAAAGAAGAAATTCTTGTGTTTTTTACTTCATATAAATCAAAAATATTTAAAAGCTCTTCTATTTTTGAATTTAACTTATTTTCCTCAAGTCCATATATGCTTCCTATGAAGTTTAAATATTCAACTGGAGTTAGACTATCATAAAATTCAACAATTTCTGGGACATAACCTATTCTTCTTTTATACTCATATTTATCCTTTATGTCCTCACCAAAAATTTTAACTGTACCTCTATATCCACTTGTCATTCCTAAAAATATTCTAATTGTTGTACTTTTACCTGCACCATTTGGACCAATATATCCAACAATCTGACCCTTTGGAACATCAAAACTAATTCCCTTTAAAACATCCCCACTGCCATAGTCCATATATAAATTTTCAACTGAAATTGCATTTTCCATCCTAATCCTCCTTCTCTATGCATATAGGTTAATTTTGCCACAAAATATAAAAACTTTCAAGTTTTCAGTAGATTGTTTTATAAGTATATAATCTCTCTGGAGTTGCAATTTGGAGACTTGGACTTGAAAATACTGACTATATGAATATGATAAAATCTAAGTTTAATAAATAAAAATAGGGCTTTATGCCCTATTTTTATTAAGTATTCCAAAATAGTTTGTTCCCCAAACACCAATTATAATCATTACTGCACCAATCAATTTATAGCTTTCAAAGCTCTCTCCTCTTATTGTAATACCAGCTATAACCGACACAACTGTAGTAAGGTTTGCAAAAACTGATGATTGTGAAGCTGGAAGCTTTGATAAACTGTAGTTTACAAGCAAAAATGCAAAAACCGATGATAGTACACCAAGGTAGAAAATTGAAATTGAAACCTGTGTATTTATCTTTGATAATATATTAATATTACCAGCCATTATACCCTGAATAAGATATAGTATTCCAAAAACAATCATTCCAAGTATCATCATAAAATATGTCGTTTCGTATGGAGTAAAATTCTGTGATGCTCTTCTTGAATAGATATTAAACATTGAGGCACTAAAAACAGCAGAAAGCAAGAATATAATTCCTTTTAGCTGACCTCCTGCTTCTAAATTTCCTCCACCTAATACAATTGTTAAAACCCCTGCAACAGATATTACAATAAATAACCATTGTAGCTTTGATGGTTTCTCATCTAATAAAAATGCAGCAAGTACTGCAACAAGGACAGGAATAAAGGCCATCATAACTCCAGCCTCTGATGATGTCGTATACTGAAGTCCCTTTGTTTCCATAATAAAATATATTATGGGTTGCCATAGTGCTACTAATATAAGTGGTTTTAAGTTTTTATCCTTTAAATTTACCTTAACAACTCCAAACAATATTAAAAGAGACATTGTTATTGTTGCTGTCGTAAACCTTAAAAATAATAGTTCAAAGGTTGATAGAGTCTCAAGAGCTGCTTTACTAAATATAAATGAAAAACCAAATATTAAAGACATCGTAACACCAGCAAAGTATGGCAAATACTTCTTCATAACGCACCTCCTATTCACCTTGTATATTCTAACACAATAGATACAAAAAAGGAATGATAGACATTTATCTATCATTCCTTTTTTAATAATTATTTATTATCCTCAGTAGATGCAGATTGTTCTGATTTAAACTCACTAAGTTCACGTTGTTTCCAATTTAAATTTAAACTTCCATATTTACTTCCCTTAATTGTTACAGACTTAAATATTGTTTCTATTGTATTTATATTTTTATCTGTAATATTTGCAACAGGTAAAGTCAAACTTATAGAATATAAATCATTTCCTCTTTTTATTATTAACTGATATTGATTACAAGTTGCTTCTAAATTATATTGCTTACCAAAATCCTCTTGTACAAATTCATTTATCCTATTTACATCATACACTTTATCAATTCTATAAATTTCTGTTCCATCTATATTAGTAGATTTGATATTAACCTTTGCAATTCCCATTAAAACTTCTGAATCGTTTTGGTATATATCTAACTTTTGCTTCATTATTTCGTTCATATCTCTTACACTCAAGCTTGCAAAAACACTAAGTTGCATCCTATTCATCATATCAGAAATATTAATATATTCTAAATTACCGTCTGAATATTTAATATTATCCTCATAATCATATCTTCTGTAGCTAATATCGTCATAGGAAAACATTTCATCATAGCTTCCAAAACTCTTTGGTACACTAATTTTAAAATCATATTTTTTTAGTTTGATCTCTCTTGTTTGGTTCATATCAACTAAATCTCTTGCACTTATAAGTCTACCTAACTTTGTACTTAGATACTTTTTCTCTAATTTAAAAGAATTTATCATTGTGTCATAATCTAACTTCTTAGTAGAATCTTCGTAGGTTTCATTTAATATTGTTGCTACTATTTGATATTTATACCCATTTCCAATAATATATATATTTTTTAGAACATATGGTTTTGAAGTTATTGTGTTAAATCTAACCTCAAATATATAAGCATCAAAGCCATTTAACTTTATTTGTTTATTTTCCAATATCTCATACACTTTTTCATTATAACTTTGTTTAAACAATTCTATATCTTTCTTTGCCCAATCACTTACCTTTTCTCCACTCTTTACTGAACTTACAACATTAACACTTATTCCTTCTTGTATTTTTACATCTGATGAATCTTCTTCAGGTTTTCCTATTAATTCATCAATTGAATATAAAGGCTTAAATATTTGTTTTCTAAAATTCATTGTATCTGTCTTCCAATAAGGTCTTAGTAACATCGTATATCCATAAGTTTTATTTATATACAATCTATCAACACTTGCTGTATCAGTTAGCTCCTTTATATATGGATTTTTACTATCAAAGGAGGTCTTAAAGGATGATATTAATTTATTAAACATTTCTATATGTTGTTTATAAAATCTTCCATTCATACTAACAGTTAAGTTATATATATATCCATTTGATATATATATTCTGTTTTCTATAAAATCTCCGTATTCTTCTGCTGCATCATCTACAAAATAATAATCGTAAAATGGATTTGTTTTTACTATTCTTATATATTTTTGACCACTTTCATCTTTAACTATATCTATCGAATACTCCTTGCCCTTTGAAAACATATCATTTAAATCAAACATAAAAACGTTATTATTTTCTAACCTAAGCAAAATATCCTCTAATGTTAAATTATACTTGTTTCTATTAACCTCTAAGTTAATATTAGATTGATAGCTATTAGTATACATACTAAAATAATTTGCTTTATCTGATTTAAAAATCTGTGCATCATTTGGAAGATACATTGACCACTTATAAATTTGGCTTCCAACCTCATTTTTATATTTATCTTTTTTATTTGAAAAAACCTCATATAAATTAACTGTATTAGTTTTTGCAAATGCAGGAGTAATAGTACCAAAAACTAATGATAATGCAATTACAAAGCTCAACTGTTTCTTCATTTTAATTCTCCCCCTTCTTTTCCTTTAATACAACACTTAATGTAAACTTTTTACCATTTCTATCAAATGTAAGTTTTACCTTATCACCTGGTAAATAAGATTTTAATATTTCATTATACTCTGCTATTGATGTAACCTTTTTGCCATTTATGCTTTCTAATATATCTCCTTCTTTTACCTGCTTTTCTGTTACAACAGCATCATTTTGTAATGCTACCACCTTTAATCCCTCTTCAGTTGGAATACCTAAAATTGCAGCCCAGTTTTCCTCAAATTCTATTCCGGTATAGCAACGTCTTATTCTACCATACTTATTATAGTGGTTTAAAAAGTAATTAATATTCCCAACTGGAATTGAAAAGCTCATACCTTGGAAAAACAAATACCCATAAGTATTAATCCCAACAAGTTCTCCATATAAATTTACTAATGGTCCTCCACTATTGCCTGGATTAATAGCCGCGTCCGTTTGAAGATAAGTGTAAACTCCATCAACTGGTCTATTTAATCCACTAACAATTCCCTTTGTTGCTGTATTTCTATATCCAAAGAAAAGTGGAGTTCCTATTGCAAGAACGTCTATCCCTACTTTAATATCCTTTTCATTTGCAAGTTTAATAGGTGGTAAATCTTTTCTATATATTTGAATCAATGCAAGGTCAATATCTTTATCTGAATATAATAGTTTTGCCCTATAGGCTTTTCCATCATATGTAACAACGTATATTTCATTTAATCCATCTATTACGTGATTATTAGTTAAAATTTTTCCATCTTTATCTATTACTACTCCTGAACCGTGTTGTAGATTTTGAGGTAACTTTGAATAGTATTCTTCACTTGGTTTATATTTTTCATTTCTTCCTATAATTGCAACAACTGATTTATTTACCATTTCAACAACCTTATCTGCTGTTTTTAATGTTCTTACAACTGTTTTACTTGTTGTTTTTGTACTTGTCTTAGTAGCAGCATTTACAAATAAGCTACTATTTAAAACAATAAAGACTGTTAATACATAAGAAATAAGCTTCTTCATACCCTTTCCTCCCTTTAATTAATTTTAAATTTATTTAATAGTCCTTTAAGACTATTAAAATCAATTATTACTAATTATTTCTATTTTTTCTTATTCTTAAACACCACACTTATATTATATCTTATTATTTTCTTATAAAGTAAAAAAATGGTTACAAAATTATGGAAATAAATAAAAACCCTTTGATATTAAAATCAAAGAGTTTTTATCAATCTAAAATATAATATATGTCTTTTCTATTTCACTATAGCTTTATCCTTTTCTAATATATGCTTTACCAGCCAATCGACTATGAAATTCAATATATCAAGTAGATGCTTGTCTTGTTCGATATCAACTATATTTAAATCTATTGATTTTACTTTTTCTATAAACTGTTTATGTTCTATCTTGTGCAGAAAATATCCTTCATATCCTATTTCCTTCATATATTCTTCTTCAGAACCAAAGTGATATACTGTATAGTCTTCAAGCTCCTTAAGTATTTCTACTATTTTGTCATACTTATCAACGTATAAATCATTTTTCAAAACCTCGTAGGCTTTATTTGCGATTTCAACTAAGTGTTTATGTTGATTGTCTATGTGTTCAACACCCATTGAATATTCTTCCTTCCAACTTATCATAAACATCCTCCTCTTTTAAAATATATAAGTTCCATATAAGTTTATACCTATATGGAACTTATATTATTATAATTTAAACTTATTTATCTCCTCAACCATTTCATTTGCCATCTTTTCTAATACTTGTGCAGAGTTTGAAACCTCATCTGACGCAGAATATAGCTCCTCTGTTGAGGCTGCTGTTGTTGTTACTGAATCTGAGATGTTTCTAATAGATGTTGTTAAGCCCTCCATATTGTAAATTATATCCTGTTTACCCTTTTCTATGTCTGATACATAACTATAAAGTTCATCTATATTCTTTGTTAAACCTTCTATTGTATTTATTATATTTTTAAATATATTAGTTGTATTTTTATTTTTTAACATTTGTTCATCAATCATATAAGCCATTTTATTGGAACTTTCTACAACAATACTATTTTCATTTGATACTGCATCAATAATTTGGTGTATATTCTTGGAGGAAACAAGTGTCTGCTCTGCAAGCTTTCTAACTTCATCTGCAACAACTGCAAATCCTCTTCCTGCTTCACCAGCACGTGCTGCCTCAATTGCTGCATTAAGTGCTAAAAGGTTTGTCTGCTCTGCAATTGTATTAATTACACTTGATATTTCACTTATCTTAGATATATGTGTACTTAATGAATGGATACTGTTTGAAACTAAATTAAAGGAATCCTTTATGTTCATCATAGAATCTTGGAAGGAATTTATGTTTTTACTACCCTCATCTAAAAGAGTATTTATTGACTCTGCATCTTTTTCTATGTTTTTCATATTTAAAATTATATTTTCAAGAGTATTGTTAAATTCCTTTGTTAAATTAAATACCTTTTCGACACCTTCACTTTGATTTTCTACTTCAAAGGTTGATTCCTGCATTGAATTTGCAACCTCTTGTGAAGTCTTTTGTAATTCATTTGATATATGGTTTAGAGTATTTGCTTGTTGATGTAATTTTTTAAATCCTTCTTTGAAATTTTTAAATATATAATTCATTGTTTTTCTAAAATCATCAACCTGTTTAATGATGTCCTCTATTTCATCATTTGTTTTTATTTTTAATTCAGCTGATAAATCTCCACTTGAGAGCTTATTTATTCCATCTACTGCTAAATCTAATTGATTTACAATTATCTTTGAATAAATCTTTGTTATTATTATTGTAAGTAAAAGTCCTAATATAAATGTTCCTATTAATGTAAAAATAAGCTTTACAGCTAATTCATAGAATATCTTAACATCCATATCAGCTGCAACGATTGCAACAGTATTTCCACTTGAATCCTTTACTGGAGCATATCCTGTAATAAATATTCCCCACTCATCCTTTATTGGAAATCTAAGTGAAGTAATTTTACCCTCCATAGCCGCTTTCATTTGTGGCTTAAATATGTATTCATCCCCTAAGCTTGCTGCATTTTCAATTGAACCATCCACTATAAAGCTAACTTTTTCACCATCTACATATAATGTATATATATACTTAACACTTCTTTCTGATTTAAGCTTTATTAGCTCGTCTCTAATTTTTTTAAATTGGTCTGAATCCATATTTTTTGATTTCCATACACTGCTTATTTCATCACCACTAATATGCCTTGATGCAAAACTTGCTGCATCCTCAACGCTATTTTTTATACTTGTAAGCATCGAGTAATAAATAAAAGCATAAGATACAAGGATGACTAAAAAAATTGCAATGAAAATACGTGAAATGATTTTAAATAGTTTTTTACCAAACCTATTTTTCTTCATAAGCTCCCCCATTCTACATTTTATTTATGCATCCTTTGACATTATATCGTACAATAGTATAAAATTCTATAAAATTTTTACTATTACAAGACAAATAAAAGTTAATTATTATTAACAAATTATTTAAAAGATAAACTATATTTAAAACTCGTATTAAACAAATTTATTATAAATTTTTATAAGCACTAATTAGTTAAGAATATGTTAAAAATATTAAATCAAAAAATAAAATAACAAAGGTTTATAACATCCTTTGTTATTTGATTACCTCCCTTATCCTCTTTATATACCTTGGTGTTGTTCCACAGCAACCTCCAACCACTTTTACTCCCATTTTTATCATAGATAATATATCTTTTGCAAATTCCTCTTCATCAACATCATATACTAAATCTCCACCTACGTCCTTTGGAATTCCTGCATTAGGTTTTACAAGAACGGGTATGCTTGTACTTTTTAATATCTCTTCTGCTATTTTTAGCATATCATAAGGTCCTGTTGAACAGTTTGCACCAACTGCCACTACTTTATGTTTTTCAACTGTTTTTATCATATCGTTAACCGTATAACCTAAGAAGGTGCTTCCTTCTTTATCAAATGTCATAGAAGCAAATACAGGTATATTAAAATCATCAACAGCACTTAAGGCAATATCCAATTCCTCTATATCATACATAGTCTCAAGCAGTATAAAGTCTATACCTTCCTCTTTGCCTATTTTAACTTGTTCCCTATATATTTCAAAGGCACTTTCTTTGCTTATTGGTCCTTTTGGCTCAATTAATTTACCTATTGGACCTATATCTTGTGCAACAAGTATATTTTTACTTGAACTTCTTGCAATATCTATTCCTCTTTTTATTACCTCTTTATAATTAAATCCACACTCTTCCATAGTCAATCTATTTGAACGGAAGGTGTTTGTTACTACTGCATCGCATCCTGCATCGATATACTCACTATGTATTTTTTTAATAAGTTCACCTTCTGTAATGTTTAGGGTATCTGGTATTATATCCCTTGTTTTTTTATATTTTTGAACCATTGTACCCATTGCACCATCTAAAAGCATAACCCTATTATTGAATAAAATCATTTTTACCTCACCTTTGATAAAACATTTTTATAGATTAGGATACTTGTCGTTGAGTAGATTACTGCAACTGCCCAACCTGCTAAAACGTCTGTAAAGTAGTGTACCCCAAGATATATTCGGCTTATACCTATAAAAAGGCCTAAAATTACAACTATCCACTTTACAAAATCATTTTTAAAATCTATTTCATTTAGATAATAAACAAAAACAAGAGCAAGAGTTAAAGAAATCATAGCGTGGCCACTTGGATAACTATATCCCTTTGCATCTACCAATCTATATATTAAATCTGGTCTTGGCCTTTTAAAAATCACCTTTAAAAGTTCATTAAAGAGCCACACTAATGTTATGTTTAAACCAAAAAAAGCTGCAAATTTTTTACGATTATTATTTATCATAAGTATCATAGCTAAAACGGTAAACGCAATTATCCACTGATAGTTTCCAAGTACAGTTGCTGCCTTAAATATTTTAGTTAATACATTGTTTCTTAATGATAATACTAATTGAAGAATATAAAAATCAAAGGAATAATCCTTATGTATAAAATTATCCTCTGTAAGTTCCCAAAATACAAATAATGAGAAGAAGGATAATACAATTGAAGTATAAACATAAAAGGCAGTTTGGTCCACAATCCTATATTTTTTATGGAAATAGTTAAGCTTTGAGTATATCTTCTTCTTATAAACTGCAAAGTTTAGTTTTAATAGATTCTTCTTCTTTAAATATCTAAATAATGCATAGAACACAATTAATAAAAGTGCTACTCCTATTGTTATATATTCAAAGTAATTTGTTATGAAATATTTTGCACTATCTCCCATATAGAAAATTAAAATTCCTTCAAGGAAAAACCTCATTCCTCTACCTATTAAGGATGCTGTTACAAATGTAAAAAAGTTTATGTTAAATACACCTGCT
>JAOAAJ010000130.1 GCA_026418935.1 Caloramator sp.
GTGTATCTTGAGGCAAATGGTAAGGTCTTATATGAAAATAGAGAAGTAGCTGTAGGTACTTCAAAGGCAAACTATGATTTAAAAGATCATAAGCTTTTAGATTTAGTACATGAAATAATAGATATGGAATATGAAGAATTAGAATTTTTATTAGAGGGTGCTGATGTAAATATTAAAATTGCAGAGGAAGGTTTAAAAAACAGCTATGGCATGGAAATAGGTAAGAGATATAAAAAGATGATAGAAGAAGGAATTATATCGGATGATATACAAAACAATATAATAATGATGACAGCAGCAGCATCAGATGCAAGAATGGCTGGATGTTTTATGCCAGTAATGAGTAGTGCAGGTTCAGGAAATCATGGTATTACTGCTATTATACCTGTTGCAGTTTGTGCAAAGCTTTTAAATAAAGATAATGCTCAACTTGTTAAAGCACTTGCAATATCACATATAACAACAATCTATATAAAGCAGTTTACGGGAAGATTATCAAGCGTTTGTGGATGTGGAGTCGCAGCTGGAGTTGGAGCAGCTTGTGGTATATGTTATCTGCTTGGGGGTAAAGATAATGAAATAGAGAACACAATTAAAAATATGGTGGGAGATATAAGTGGTATAGTTTGCGATGGTGCAAAGCCAGGGTGTGCTATAAAACTATCAACAGCTGCCGCTGCTGCCTATAAGGCTGCACTGCTTGCAACAAAAGGAGTTTGCGTACCTTGTGGAAATGGTATTGTTGGATGTGATATTGAAACTACGATTAAGAATTTAGGTATATTCACAAGGGAAGGAATGAAAAACGTTGATAGAACAATAATAAATATAATGCTAAAGAAGGAATATGAGTTTGTTTGCTAAATAAAATATTAAATAAATATTATAAAAAGTTTTTATATAAAAGAGCCCCATGAATGGATTAAAATACAGACTGATACAAAAATCCATTATGGGGTTTACTTATAATTAATTTATAAAAATATGTGTCTTAGAATAGTTTATAATTTGTTAATGGTGTTTTTTGTTTTGGAATATTATAATATAATAAGGGAGGTTGATAGATTTGAATAAAATGGATATTTTAAACAGAATAAAAGAGGAAGAAGTTGAATTTATATATCTTCAGTTTACAGATATATTTGGAATAATGAAGAACGTTGCAATTACAGTTAGTGAGCTTGAAAGAGCTTTAAATAATGAAATAGTTTTTGATGGATCATCAATAGATGGATTTGTTAGAATAGAAGAATCAGATATGTATCTTTATCCTGATATAGATACATTTTTAGTCTATCCTTGGTATTCAAGCTTTGGAAAAGAAGCAAGGTTTATTTGCGATATATATGATTCAGAGGGTAAACCCTTTGAAGGAGATCCAAGATATGTTTTAAAAAAGGTATTAAATGAAGCAAAGGAAATGGGCTATACTATTAAGATAGGTCCTGAATGTGAATTTTTCTTATTTAATACAGATGAGTTTGGTAAACCAACACTAACAACCCACGATGATGCAAGTTACTTTGATTTGGCTCCTGTAGATTTAGGAGAGAATGCAAGAAGAGAAATGGTTTTAACACTTAATAAGATGGGTTATGAGGTTGAAGCATCACATCACGAGGTTGCACCAGGACAACACGAAATAGACTTAAAATGTGATGATGCATTATTTTCTGCTGATAAAATAGTAACCTTTAAGCAAGTTGTAAGAAAAATAGCTAAAAACCATGGTCTACATGCTACTTTTATGCCTAAACCAATATATGGAATACCAGGTTCAGGTCTTCATACGAATATATATTTATATAAAGGCGAAAAGAATATGTTTTACGATAAGGATGATAGACTAAACTTATCAAAGGAGGCATATAGCTTTATAGCTGGAATTATGGAACATGCAAAGGCTATATGTGCAATAACAAATCCTAATGTTAATAGCTATAAAAGGTTAGTTTCAGGTTATGAAGCTCCTATGTACATATCATGGTCTTGTAAAAATAGGAGTCCTTTAATTAGAGTGCCTTCAAGACTTGATAAAAATGCAAGGATAGAACTTAGAAACCCAGACCCATCATGCAATCCATATTTAGCATTAGCAGTTATAATAAAGGCAGGATTAGATGGAATAAAGAGAGGACTTAAACCAAGCGAACCAGTAGATAGAAATCTATACGTAATAACTGATGAGGAAAGACAGGAAGTAGGATTAGATTTACTTCCTCAATCTCTAAGAGAAGCAGTTAAAGAGTTAAAGAAGGATGAGCTTCTAAAGGAGGCCTTAGGAGGACACGTTTATAACAGGTTTATTGAAGCAAAAGAGATGGAATGGAAGGAATATAAAAGTGTAGTGACATCATGGGAAGTAGAAAGATATTTAACTAAGTATTGATGAGGGGCTAAATATGGATAGACTAAAAATAGCAGTAGGAGATAATGATGAAGAGGTATTAAAATCTATTCAAATTATGTTGGTTCAAATGGGATTTAATGTAGTTGCTACTGAAAAGTCAGGTTCCTCACTTTTAAGAAAAATACGAAGCATAAATCCTGATGTTGCTATAATAGATGTAAATTTAAAGGGAATGTCTGCCTTTGAAATAAGTGAAGTTGTAGAGAAACAAGGTATATGTCCATGTATTATAACAATTAAAGGAAGCATAGATGAATATTTTGACAAATTAAAAAATAAGTTGGTATTTGCCTATATTCAAAAGCCCTTTAACGCAACAAGTTTGAGATATGCAATAGAGTCTGCATATTTTAATTATAAAAATTTAATGGATATGGACAGAAAATTAAAGGAAAGAAAGCTTGTTGATAAGGCTAAAGGATTAATAATGAAAAAATATAATTTAACAGAAGATAAGGCCTATGAATATATAAGAAAAAAGAGTATGGACAAAGGTGTGAGTATGTCCAAAATTGCCCAGGCAATAATTGATATAATTGAGGGTAAGGATAAAAATGGAGGGGATGCAAATGAAAAAGATTGATTGTAGAGGTCTTGCTTGTCCAAAGCCTGTGATTATGACAAAGAAGGAATTAGATAGTATGGTTAGCGGGGATATTGAAGTATTAGTAGATAATCAAGGTGCAAAGGAAAATCTTTCAAAACTTGCACAGAGCTATGGACTTGATTATAGTATTGTAGAAGATTTAGAAGGGATACATGTAATCATTAAAAAGACAGATAGCAAGAAAAACAATCTTGTTGAAGATGAAAAAAATATTGTTGTTGTTATAACATCAGATTGTTTTGGACATGGTGATGATATATTAGGTAGAACTTTAATGAAGAGCTACATATATTCATTAACAGAGGTTCAGAAAAAACCAAAGACACTGATATTTATTAATGCAGGAGTTAAATTAACTACAGAAGGTTCAGATGTTTTAGAGAGCCTTAAGGTTTTAGAGGAACAAGGAGTGGAGATTTTATCCTGTGGAACATGCTTGAATTTTTATAATTTATCCGATAAATTAAAGATAGGTTCTGTATCTAATATGTATACTATAGTTGAAAAGATGCACGAGGCTGCAAATACTATTAAAATATGAGGTTGATAAAAATGGAGTACATTATAGTGACATTTGAAAGCACAAATTTTGCAATACAAGCAGAAACAGTATTAAAATCAAGAAATATTAATGTTCAAATAATACCAACTCCAAGGGAGATTACTCTAAGTTGTGGAATTTCTATTTTAACTGGAATTGAAAATATTAAGGAGATAGATGAACTTGTTAGATTAGGTAAAATAAGAATTAAAGAAGTATATAAATATGTCAAGGACGAGGTTAAGAAACTTGAAAGATTAAGACCATAGGTCTTAATCTTTAATTTTAGGAGGTGACACTATGAATATAGTTAATAAGTTTAAAGAGGCAGTTGAGAGTAATTTAACCCAAGAGAAGATAATAGATGGCTCATTAAAATTTTTTAAAGCAATTGCAATAATAGTAATATGTTTAATAATAATAAAGATAGGTGAAAAAATAATTCATTCATTTTTTGAAAGACAAAAGAAATCAAAGTTTGGTTTGAATGAAAAGAAGGCAGCAACTCTTCAGGAACTATTTAAAAGCTTGTTAAGATATGCAATGTATTTTGTTGCAGCAATTTGGATATTTGATATTAAAACTGTTATTGCTGTAACTGGAGTTGCAGGTGTTGCAATAGGTTTTGGTGCACAAAACTTAGTCAAAGATATAATATCTGGAGTTTTTATATTATTTGAAGATCAGTTTGCAGTAGGAGATTATGTTGTTATAGATGGTTTATCTGGATTTGTTGAGGCAATAGGGATAAGAGTTACCAAACTTAGGGATTTTTCTGGAGACCTACATATAATTCCTAATGGAACAATAAGTAAGGTTACAAATAAAACAAGAGGAAATATGAGGGCACTTGTGGATGTAGATATTGCCTATGAAGAGGACATAGACCATGCAATATCAGTTATAAAAGAGGTATGTGATGGGGTAAAAAAGGATTTAGAAGATATTGTAGAAGGTCCAGATGTTCTTGGGGTTGTTAAATTAGGAGAATCTGGTATAACTATAAGAGTAGTAGCAAAGACTATTCCAATGAGGCAGTGGGCAGTTGAAATGGAACTTAGAAGAAGAATAAAATATAGATTAGATAAAGAAGGAATAGAGATACCATATCCAAGAAGAGTAATATACAGCAAGGAAGGAGGAAAGTAATTGGTAAAAGTATTCAACTTAGGAGATATAGTAGAGACAAGAAAAGAACACCCTTGTGGAAGTAAAACTTGGGAGATTATAAGGCTTGGTGCAGATATAAAAATAAAATGCACAGGTTGTGGTAGAATAGTTATGCTTCCAAGGTCAAAATTTGAAAAGTCTGTTAAAAGGATAGTTAAATCAGCAGTAGAAGAAAATAACGACTTGACTTAATATTAATAATGTGTTAATATAGAGAAGTTGTAATCCCTGCTCATTTTATGAGCCGTTTAGTCCGGAGGGAGGAGGTGAACGATAATGAAAAAGTATGAAGCACTATATGTTTTAGCACCAAACCTAACTGAAGAAGAAATAAAGGCAAACGTAGAGAAGTTCAAGAATGTTGTTGTTAATGGTGGTGGAGAAATAGAAAACATAGACGAGTGGGGCAAGAGAAAGCTTGCTTATGAAATAAACCACGTTAACGAAGGATACTATGTACTTATGAACTTCTCAGCTAATTCCGAACTACCAATGGAATTAGACAGAGTGCTAAGAATCTCCGATAGCGTTATAAGACATCTTGTTGTTAAATTAGAAAAGTAATTTTTAGGTGGTGTTTAAGTTGAATAAAGTTATTTTAATTGGCAGATTGACAAAGGACCCTGAACTTAGATTTACAGCTGGGTCTGGTATTGCCGTAGCCACCTTTACTGTTGCAGTAGATAGGAATTACGTAAGTCAAAGTGGACAAAAAGAGGCAGATTTCATACCAGTTATTTGTTGGAGAAAACTTGCTGAAAATGTTGCGAACAACCTGGGAAAAGGAAGGCTTGTGGCAGTATCTGGGTCTATTCAAACAAGAAAATATCAGGCTCAAGATGGTAGCACAAGATACGTGACGGAGGTTGTTGCAGAAGAGGTTAAATTTTTAGATTGGCCAAAGGACGGAGGTTCGGCACAAAGAGGAGCTTCAGGCATGTACGGCCAAAGTTATGAATCTCCAATTGATGATTATAACGGTGGAGATTTTATTCCAGTTGATGGAGAAGAAGAAGTTCCATTCTAGTCTAATTCTTGAGGTAAGGAGGGTAGAGAGATGGCAAACGCAAAAGCAAACTTTAAGCAAAGAAAGAAAAAGAGAGTTTGTGCTTTCTGTATGGATAAAGTTGAATACATCGATTACAAGGATGTAGCAAAGCTTAAGAAGTACATCACAGAAAGAGGAAAGATTCTTCCAAAGAGAATCACAGGAAACTGTGCAAAGCATCAAAGAGAACTTACAATAGCAATAAAGAGAGCAAGAAATATAGCTCTTCTTCCATATACAGCAGAATAATAAAGTGCCTAAATTTTAGGCACTTTTTATTTTTACAATAATAATAAATATGCTATAATTGTATTAATGTAGACATAGAAATTTTTGGGGGGGTTTATATGTTTAATGCCGATGAACTTAATATATTAGATAACATAAAACTCATTGAAAATTATAAAGCATTTTTGCTGTCATCTGTTGCAGATCTTTTTACAAGTATGGCAAAGGGAAATAAATCAAGTACAGATGAAATAACAGATGAATTATCAGAAATAATAATATTATCCTATATGCTTGGAAGGAGATTGGGTATAGGATTTTCAGAAATAGATGAAAAGGTAATAAAAAAATTAAAGCTTGGACTTTTAAAGGAAGAGGCAGATACCCAGTATCAAGACTGTGCAAAGCTTATATCTTACATTAGAGAAGGAAGAGAGGTTTGATTATGCAAAATAGAACATCTACTCGTTCAATAGTAGAGGCTGGTTTATTTACAGCAATTAATGTTGTATTAATTTTAGCCAGTATATATATTCCTTTTTTATATTTTGTGGGTATATTTTTATGGCCAATACCTATTGCACTAACATTTTTAAGACATAATTTTAAATATAGTTTACTATCTGTCATTGCAACAGGTGCAATTGTTGCCTTTACAGTTGATCCAATTACTGCTGTTGCTTTTGCAATAATTTATGGTGCCCTTGGACTTGTAATGGGATATTGTATAAAAAATAAAAAGTCAGTTATTACTACTTTTACTTTTATGTCTATAGTGGTATTTATATCAACAGCAGTACTTATAAAGCTATCTAATTTAATTTTAGGTCAGGATTTATTAAAATCTATGATACAGATGTTAGATGAATCTGCAAAAATAACAAAAGAATTATATGGAGGATTGGGTGTACCACAAGAGCAGATAGATGCTCTCTTAAATAAGCTTATACCAAGTCCAGATATTATTATAATGGTATTCCCAGTCACAATGCTTTTATATTCAATATTAAGTGCGCTTGTGAGCTATTTATTTGCATATAAAATATTTAATAGATTTGGTTATAAGGTAGAAAAGATAAAACCACTTTCACAATGGTATATTCCAGTTAAGCTTGCAACAGCAATATTAGTAATTGTTTTAATTAGTTTTATTCTTGTTGTAACTAAATTTCCAAATGCATTATCATATTACTATAATGCACAGATTCTATTTAGTTTTGTATTTACTATAAACGGTATAGCGGCTATTGATTTCTATTTTATAAAAAGAGAGATGAAGGGGTTCTTAAGGTTTTTAATAATCTTTTTTGTTATGACTTCACCGCTTGCAAATATTATATTTATAATTGGTATTATGGACTATATATTTAATTACAGAAGACTTGATTATAGAAGGATAAGAAAATAAAATTCCTCGCAGGAGGAGATATTTATGGATAATAAATTTTATAGGTTTTTTCCTAATACAAAACTTTATATGGTTTTTATAGCTGTTCTATTGGCTGTTTTGATGTTTTATAACTATCCTATAGGTATAATAGGATTAGTTTTTTATGCATATCTCATTTACTATAACTTAAAGATAAATAAAATTAGAAGCCAAGAGTTTTCAAAATTTGTAGAGACTCTTTCGGCTGACATTGACATTGCTGGTAAGAACACACTATCCAAAATTCCTATTCCTCTTGTTATAGTAGATAGTAGTGGCAAAATTCTTTGGGCAAATTCTCTTTTTTATATGAATACAAAAATAAATTTATATGGTAAGGATATAAGGGAGTTTATTGAGAATTTTGATTCTAATTTAATATTAAAAAACAAAGAACAGCTCTTTGAAAAAATTACAATTAAGGATAAGATATTTAATGTTTTAGTAAGTCCTGTTGAGGCAGAGAAGGAAAAGGATAGATATATATTTTTACTATATTTTATTGACTATACTAATTACTATACTTTATATGATATGTATAATGAGAAAAAATCTATTGTAGCTCTTTTAGAGGTGGACAATTTTGAAGAGGTTATTAAAAGTACAGAGGACATAAATAGGCCTACACTTCTTGCTGAGATTGACAACAAAATAAATACTTTTGCTTATTCTATAGATGCTCTAATTAGAAAATATGATAACTACAAATATATATTGGTTTTTGAAAACCACCATTTTGATAAATTAGTAGAAAATAAATTTGATATATTAGATAAAATAAGAGAGATTGATGTAGGTAATAAGATACCTGTAACATTAAGTATCGGTTTAGGTAGGAATGGAGAAACCATAGCAAAAACACATCAATTTGCAGTTGCAGCAAAGGATTTGGCATTAGGTAGAGGAGGAGACCAAGCTGTTGTTAAAGATGGTGACAGATTGTCCTTCTATGGAGGAAAGACAAAAGAGGTTGAAAAAAGAACAAGGGTTAGGGCAAGAGTTATTGCTCACGCAATTTCTGATTTAATAGAACAAACAGATGAAGTTATAATTATGGGACATGAAGTACCTGATATAGATTGTTTAGGGGCATCCCTTGGTATGTATAGGGGTGTAAAGTTATGTGGTAAAGATGCCTATATTGTTTTGAATACCGTTAATAGTTCAATTGAAAAAATGATGGAGAAGGTAATTAGGTCAGGACAATATAATGGAGTTTTTATTAAAAACGAAATAGCAATACAAAAGGTTATGTCAGGTGCACTTTTAATTATAGTAGATGTGCATAGGAGAAGTTTATTGGAATGTCCTGAACTTGTAGATTATGCAAAAAACATAGTAATAATTGATCATCATAGAAAGAGTGCTGATTTTATAGAAAATACAACTATGAACTACATCGAACCATATGCAAGTTCAACCTGCGAACTTGTTACAGAAATACTTCAATACCTAAAGGAAAAGCCACAAATTGAACCATTAGAGCTTCAGGCTCTTATGGCTGGTATATATATGGATACTAAGAATTTTTCATTTAAAACAGGGGTTAGAACCTTTGAAGCTGCAGGTTTTTTAAAGAAAAATGGTGCAGATATAATAGAGGTTAAAAAGCTGTTTATGGATGATTTAGAGACATATAGAGAAAGGACAAAATTAGTTGCAAATGCAGAAATAAATGATAAAATAGCTATTGCAGTATATGATGGTTTAGTTAAAAATCATTTAGTTATACCACAGGCTGCAGATGAACTTTTAACCTTAGAAGGTGTTGAAGCCTCCTTTGTGCTTGCAAAAGTTGATAATGAGATTATAATAAGTGGAAGGTCATTAGGTAATATTAATGTACAGTTAATATTAGAAAACTTAGGTGGTGGAGGCCATATGACTATAGCAGGTGCTCAACTAAGTAATGTAGATATAGAGGATGCTAAAGAGCTACTTTTAGAATCAATAAAAAAATACTTTAAGGAGAGTGACGAAAGATGAAGGTAATATTAAAGGCAGATATTAAGGGTGTAGGTAAAAAGGACGAGGTTATAAATGTATCAGATGGATATGCAAGAAATTTTCTATTTCCAAAGAAATTTGCAGTAGAAGCAACAGAGGGTAATTTAAGAGTATTAGAGGAACAAAAGGCAAAGGAAGCAGAAAAAAAGAGAGAAGAGATAAAATCAGCACAGGAACTTGCAAAGAAATTGGCTACATTAACGGTTGAAGTTGCTGTAAAGGTTGGAGACAATGGAAAGATTTTCGGTTCAGTAACATCAAAGGATATAGCAGATGCATTAAAGAAGCAACACAATATTGATATTGATAAGAAAAAGATAGATTTACCTGAGGCAATAAAGATTGCTGGAGTATACACAGTTGATGTAAAAATATATCCAGAGGTTACAGGAAAGCTTAAGGTATCTATTTTACAAAAATAGAGAGGAGTATTTGATTGAATAAAAATAATTTAGCAATTGATTTAAAAAATAATTTTGAAAATATTATGAATGACATTGATGTTCAGGTTGAAGCACTTAAAGAACTACTAAATAAATTATACGGTGAAAAGTATCTTAATGATGTCTTAAAGAAATTAAATTTAAAAAAACAATATAAAAGTGATAAAGTAGAAGAAAAAATATATGTTCTTCAGAGATTGATTTTAAAGAAGGATGATTATGTAGATAATCCAATAGAATGTCTACAGGAAATTAAAAAGGAGCTTTCAAAGAAAATTGCATTAAGACAGGTTGAGGATGAGATTGACCAAGAGGTTGAGAAATATCTTCTTGAAAAACAAGACAAGCTTATAGAGGAAGTAAAGTTAAGCATAATTAAAAAGAAAAATGGTGCAGAAAACAGCAAGACGTTAAAAAAGCTTGTAGAATTACAAAAGCTTGATACAATAAAGCTTTCAAAATCCATAATGGAATTTTTAAGACCTGAAAATAAGGATGAGATAGTAGGTCAAGAAAGGGCTTTAACAGCACTTGTATCAAAGCTTTGTTCACCTTATCCGCAGCATATTATATTATATGGACCTCCAGGTGTTGGTAAAACTACAGCAGCAAGGCTGGCATTAAAGATTGCAAAGGAATTTAAAACTTCTGTATTTAATAATGATGCACCATTTGTAGAAGTTGATGGAACAACATTAAGGTGGGACCCAAGAGAGATAACAAGCCCACTTTTAGGTTCTGTACACGACCCTATTTATCAGGGAGCAAAGAGGGATTTTATAGAAACAGGAATACCAGAACCAAAGCTTGGACTTGTAACTAAGGCCCACGGTGGTGTTCTTTTTATTGATGAAATTGGAGAAATGGATGAAATGCTTCAAAATAAGCTTTTAAAGGTATTAGAGGATAAAAGGGTTGAGTTTTCATCATCATATTATGATCCTGATGATGAGAGCGTACCTCTTTATATAAAGAAGCTATTTAACGAAGGAGCACCAGCTGATTTTGTATTAATTGGTGCAACAACAAGAGATCCAAGTGAAATAAACCCTGCATTAAGGTCAAGATGTGCAGAGGTTTATTTTGAACCATTAACAAAAAAGCATATAGGACAGATTGTTTTAAATGCAGCAAATAAGTTAAAAATTAAAATAGACCAAGAGGCAATAGATGCAATAAGTGAATATACACTTGAAGGAAGAAAGGCAGTAAATATACTTGCAGATGTATATGGTTATGTTGTTCAAAAAAGAGGAACAGAAAATATTACAATAACTCTTCAGGATGTATATGAAGTTGCAGCATTATCAAGATTAACACCTCAGTTTAAAAACTACTCAAGGGAAACTAAGGAAATAGGAAAGACCTATGGACTTGGTGTATATGGCTTTTTAGGTTCTATTCTTGAAATAGAGGCTGTTGCCTTCAAAAAGGATTCACCTACTGGTACGGTTAGGTTTAATGATACTGCAGGAACTATGGCAAAGGATTCTGTATTTAATGCAGCAACTGTAATAAGGCAGATTACAGGTGAAGATTTAGCAAATTATGATGTACACGTTAATGTAGTAGGTGGAGGTAATATAGATGGTCCTTCAGCTGGACTTGCAATAACGCTTGCCGTTTTAAGTGCAGTTGAAGAAAAACCACTAAGACAGGATATAGCAATAACCGGTGAAATATCTTTAACAGGAAGTATAAAACCTGTTGGAGGAATACCTGAGAAAATATATGGAGCTCTTCAGGGAGGAATTAAAAACATCATAATTCCTAAAGAAAATATGAAGGATGTTCCTATAAATGTTGAAGAGGTTAATATAATACCTGTTGATCACATTAAAGAAGTACTAGATATTGTATATTAGGAGGTGAGGAAATGGAAGCACAGTTAAGAGTTCCTCCACATAACTTAGAGGCAGAACAGTCTGTACTTGGTGCAATGATAATAGAAAATGATATTATCTATGAAGTTTCTGAAATATTGACAGGTGATGAGTTTTATAAAGAGGGACATAGAGTTTTATATAAAACAATAATGGAAATACACAATGATGGTAGACCTGTCGATATGATAACATTAATTGATACTTTAAAGGGAAGAGATTTACTTGAGGTAGTTGGAGGAATTTCTTATATAAGTGACCTTATCTCCTCAGTGCCTACAGTATCAAATGCAAAACATTATGCAAAAATAGTAGAGGAAAAGTATTTATTAAGAAGCTTGATATCTGCATCCCATAGAATAATGGATAAATGTTATAATGAACAGGATGATGTAGATGATGTTCTAAGTGATGCAGAAAAAAGTATATTTGATATATCACAGAAAAAGAAGAATGAGGATTTTGAATCAATAAAGCCAATTCTTGAGAGAAGTTTTGAACAAATAGAACATGTATATAGGTTTAAAGGAAATACAACTGGAATAGCTTCAGGTTTTATTGATTTAGATAAAAAGACATCAGGTTTTCAAAAGGGAGATTTTATACTTGTTGCAGCAAGACCTTCAATGGGTAAGACTGCATTTGTATTAAATATTGCACTCCATGCCGCCATAAGGGAAGGAAAAAGTGTTGCTATATTTAGTCTTGAAATGTCTAAGGAACAGCTTGTATACAGAATGCTGTGTGCAGAGGCAAATGTAGATATGCTAAAGCTTAGAACAGGGGAACTTGATGACGAAGATTGGTTAAGACTTGCAAGAGCAGCAAGTCCTATGGCAAAGGCCTCAATATTTATTGATGATACACCAGGTATTTCAATAATGGAGATGCGTTCTAAGTGTAGAAGACTTAAGATGGAAAAGGGACTTGATTTAATAATGGTAGACTACCTTCAGCTTATGAGCGGAGGTAAAAAAACAGAAAGTAGACAGCAGGAGGTTTCAGAAATATCAAGGTCTCTAAAGGCAATTGCAAAGGAAATGAATGCACCTGTAATTGCACTATCTCAGCTCTCACGTGCACCAGAGGCAAGAGCTGACCACAGACCAATACTTTCTGACCTTAGAGAATCGGGTTCTATAGAGCAGGATGCTGACCTTGTTATGTTTTTATATAGAGATGAATACTACAACAAGGAATCTGAAAAGAAGAATATTGCAGAAGTTATTATTGCAAAGCAAAGAAATGGTCCAACTGGAACTGTTGAACTTGCTTGGCTTGGACAATATACTAAGTTTGGAAATCTTGACAGGTATCATAATGTATAAGAAAACAAAAGGTGCAAACACCTTTTGTTTTCTTTTTTTTATGATAACCATATAAATGAATCTGCATCAGATGGCATTCTAAGGTCTCCTCTTGGGGAGAAACATACGCTTCCAACTTTAGGCCCATCAGGCATACAGGAGCGTTTAAATTGTTGAGTAAAAAATCTTCTATAAAATACATTCTGCCATTTCTTTATATATTCCTTATCATATTTATCAGAAAAGGCTTGTTCAGCAAGGAAAAGTACTTTTTCAGGAGGCATATTGTATCTTACTGCATAATATATGAAGAAATCGTGTAGTTCGTATGGTCCTACTGCATCCTCTGTTTTTTGTTTTATATTACCCTCTTTATCAGGGGGTAGAAGTTCTGGACTTATTGGTGTATCCAATATATCCTTTAATATATTTTTTGATTCTTTATCATCGGTCTTTTCAGCATACCAATCTACTAAGAATTTTATTAGTGTTTTTGGTATACTTGCATTAACTGCATACATTGACATATGGTCTCCATTATATGTACACCATCCAAGTGCAAGTTCAGATAAGTCGCCAGTGCCTACTACAATACCACCTATTTTATTTGCAATGTCCATAAGTATTTGAGTTCTTTCTCTTGCTTGAGTATTTTCGTAGGTTAAATCATGTATATCCTTATCGTGTCCAATATCCTTAAAGTGTTGAAGACACGCATCTTTAATATTTATTTCCATAAGTGTGCATTTAAGAGTTTTGATTAAATTAACGGCATTTGTATAGGTTCTGTCGGTTGTTCCAAAGCCTGGCATTGTTATTGCAATTATATTTTCTGATGGTATGTTTAATTCTTTAAAGGTTTTATAGGTTACAAGAAGAGCAAGAGTTGAATCAAGACCACCAGAGATACCTATAACAGCCTTTTTAAGCCCTGTATGTTCAAAACGTTTTGCCAAACCTGCTACCTGAATATTGAATATTTCATTGCACCTTATATCTATTTCTTGTTTGTTTGATGGTATAAATGGGGTTTTAGATATATATCTATCAAATCCATCGATGCTAATTTTATTAAAGGTAATATCAACAGTATGGTATTTTATATTTGATATTCTAAGACTATCTATAAATGTTTTATTAACTTGTCTTTCAGAGTTTATCCTATCTATATCTATGTAGGAATATATAGTTTGGCTATCCCTCTTAAATCTTTCTGAAGAGTTTAATAGAGAACCATTTTCGCATATCAAAAGATCTCCACTAAATACTAAATCAGTTGTTGATTCGTGAACTGATGCTGAGGCGTATATATATCCACATATACATCTTGCACTTTGACCCTTTATAAGTTCGCGTCTATAATCAGATTTTGCAACTACTTCGTTGCTGGCAGATAGATTTAGTATGATATTTGCACCATTTACACAAAGAAAACTACTTGGAGGTATAGGTGCCCATACGTCTTCGCATATTTCAACACCTATTCTTAAGTCTAAATTTTTATCTTCTATAATAATATTGCCAAAAGGAATCTTTTCACCAAATAAATCTATTTCCTGAAGGTGAGATACTTCAAATCCTGATGAAAACCATCTTTTTTCATAGAATTCCCTGTAGTTAGGTATGTACATTTTAGGTACAACAGATAAAATTTTACCTGATTTAAACACAACTGCACAGTTTAAAAGTATGTGATTTACTAAAATAGGCATTCCAACAGCACAAAGTATATCAGTATGTTTTGTTGATTCTAATATATTTTTAAGTGCTGTGTAACTGTCATTTATTAATTTTTTTTGTGAAAATAAATCAGCACAGGTATATCCGGTTATACTAAGTTCAGGAAATACAATTATCTTTGCAGAATTTTTATCTGCTTCTAATATTGCATTTTTTATTTCTTCTGCATTATAAAAGGGATTTGCAACTTTAAGTTTAGGTGAAGATGCTGCCACCTTTATGAAACCAAAATTATTCACAGTATCACTCCCTCTTTAGTATCTAATTCTAATTTACTACAAATTTTTAATTTTGGTAAGAAGGATATATTAATATTAAATAGAACTTTTACTATTGAAGGGAGTGATTAAATGTATAGAGCATCAAAAAATGCAAAGATTGAGAGCCTTATTCTTATAATGTTTGGAGTTTCAATTGGTATTTTCCCTTTATTTAGTGGGAAAGCTATAAGTATTGAAGCTATTTTGACAGCTATTTTAGTAGTTGCCCTTGGTATTTATATGTATAAAAGAGTGATTAGATTAAAGGTTGTTATTTACAATGACAGGATAGAATATTTCGGTGAGTCTAAAAAGAGTGATAGAGTTATCTACTTTAACAACATTTATCTTGTGGAAACTGTGAATAAGTCAGGAGCATTTTTAACCTTTATTGTGGATAAATATAAAGAAGGTGGAAGGTGGATTATAAGAGGAACTTATCCAGAGGCAACAGAAAAGGAAATGGGAAGGGATAAGGATATTAAGCTGGATTTTAAAAAGAGCTTATGTATTGATAGTAGAAAGATAGAAAATAGTAGAGAAATAGTTGAAACTATTTGTTCTAAGATATCAAAAAATAGAGTTGGAGAAGGTGCAGAAAAGTATATAAAAGGAATAAAAGAAGAGAATAATGATGAAGTCCAGGATTTTAAGTTTAGTAATTTAATCTATAAAATAATAATGTCTATTAATTTAATAGGTCTTTTAATTGTTCTAATGATTTTAGAAGGAAAATCTCCAATACTACGAAATGTTTATTTTAGAATAACAACTCTAATAGTTTTTTTAATAAATGGAGTTTTTTCTATGTATTTGCGTATTAAATATAAGAATAACAAAAACTATAAAATCATATTTAATATAGGGATAATAATAAGTGCTCTTATTATATCTTTAATGTTTATATAAGCCCTGCAGCATCGTAGGGCTTATATACGTTATAAAACACAATATACACAATATTAATAAATATAATATACGTCAATGAACGAAAGATAAATAAATCAATAATAAAATTATTCGAATTTTGATTGACTTATAGGGATGGGTTTGGTAGTATTTTATTGGAGTAAAAAGGAGGGGTATTATGAAAAAATATGATGTAATTATAGTAGGTGGAGGACCTGCAGGAATTTTTACAGCCCTTGAGTTAGTAAAACAAAATCCAAATTTAAGTGTTGCTTTATTTGAAAAGGGAAAAAGTATGTTAAATAGAAAATGCCCCAGCAGTGAAAATAAGGTAAAATGCGTAAAATGTAATCCCTGTTCTATTGTTTCTGGATGGGGAGGAGCAGGTGCATATAGTGATGGAAAATTAACTTTAACTACTGAATTTGGTGGAGTTTTAGATGAGTATATAAGCAAAGTAGAACTGCAAAGTTTAATTGATTATATAGATAAAATTTATTTAGAGTTTGGTGGACCAAGTGAGATACACGGTGAGATAACTCCAAAGGTTGAAGAAATAATGAGAAAATCAGCAGCAGCTGACTTAAAGTTTATACCTGCAAGGATAAGACATCTTGGAACAGATAATTGTTTTAACATATTAAAGGCGATGGAGGAATATTTAAGAAAGAAAATAGATGTTTATACTTTAAAGCCAATTAAGGAACTTAAAATTGAAGATGATAAGGCAAAGGGAGTAATTACACAGGATGGAGAAGAATATACTGCCGATTATGTTGTAGTTTGTCCTGGACGTGAAGGTTCTGATTGGTTCTTTAAAGAGGTGGAAAGATTAAAATTAGAGTTTGATACAAATCCAGTTGATATAGGTGTTAGAGTAGAATGCCCAGCAATTGTTATGAAGGACATAACAGATGCAGTTTATGAATCAAAACTTATTTATTATACAAAATCCTTTGATGATAGAGTTAGAACCTTCTGTATGAATCCAAATGGTGAAGTTGTAGTTGAAAATAATGATGGAATTAAAACTGTAAATGGACATAGTTATGCAAACAAAAAAACAAACTATACAAATTTTGCACTGCTTGTAAGTAAAAACTTTACAAAACCCTTTAAGTCTCCAATAGCCTACGGTAAGTATATTGCAAGTCTTGCAAATATGTTAGGAGAAGGGGTTATAGTACAAAGATTAGGAGATCTTCTTGAGGGAAGAAGAACAACTGAGGATAGACTAAAAAGAGGACTTGTAGAACCAACTTTAGTTGATGCAACTCCTGGAGATTTAAGTTTAGTTTTACCATATAGGTTTTTAACTGATATAATAGAGATGTTAGAGGCTCTTGATAAAGTAGCTCCAGGTATCTATTCAAAACATACGCTTTTATATGGCGTAGAAGTTAAGTTTTATTCAATGAGACTAAAACTTACAAATAGTCTTGAGACAGAGGTTAAAAATCTATTTGCAGCTGGTGATGGTGCAGGAGTAACAAGAGGACTTGCACAAGCTTCGGTATCAGGAGTTATTATTGCAAGAGAAATAATAAATAGGATGAGGTGATTAGATGTCAGCACTTGTAGTTATAGGAGCCCAATGGGGTGACGAAGGAAAGGGAAAAATAACAGATTATTTAGCAGAGGGAGCAGACGTTGTAGTTAGATATCAAGGAGGAAATAATGCTGGACATACAGTTGAAGTTTTAGATAAAAAATATAAGCTACACTTAATTCCATCAGGTATTCTATATGATACAAAGCTTTGTGTTATAGGAAATGGTGTAGTTATTGATCCAATGGCCTTCTTTGATGAACTGAGTTATTTAGAAGGTGAAGGAGTTAATGTTTCACCAGAAAAATTGGTAGTAAGTGATAGAGCGCATGTTATAATGCCATATCATAAGATTTTAGATAAGCTTTCAGAACAAAAAAGAGGAAGTAAGGACATAGGAACTACAGGTAAGGGGATAGGTCCTTGTTATACAGATAAACACGAAAGAACAGGAATAAGGGTTTGTGATCTTTTAAACAAAGAAATACTTAAAGAAAAACTTGAGCTTAATATTGCTGCAAAAAATAAGATAATAAAGGAAATATACGGTGGAGAAGAACTAAATTTTGATGAAGTTTATTTAAAATATGTTGAATATGGAGAAAGACTAAGACCATATGTGAAAGATACGTCAGTTATACTATATGATGCTATAAAGGCTAATAAGAAGGTTTTATTTGAAGGTGCACAAGGAACGTTATTAGATATAGATTATGGAACATATCCTTATGTTACATCTTCACATCCAATATCAGGTGGGGTGTGTATTGGTGCAGGTATTGGACCTACTATGGTTTCAAATGCAATAGGTGTATGTAAGGCATATACAACAAGAGTTGGTAAGGGACCATTCCCAACAGAGCTATTTGATGAAATGGGAGATTATATAAGAGAAAAGGGATTTGAGTATGGAACAACAACAGGGCGTGCAAGAAGATGTGGATGGCTTGATTTAGTTATATTAAAGTATGCTGTTAGAATATCAGGATTAACAAGTCTTGCTATAACAAAATTAGATACTTTAGCTGGTATAGATAAGATAAAGGTTTGTGTAGGTTATGAACTTGATGGTAACGTTATAGATTACTTCCCAGCATCATTAGATGATTTGGAAAGATGCAAGCCTATCTATAGGGAGTTTGATGGTTGGGATAGTTCAGTAGAAAAGGCAAGAACCTTTGATGAACTTAACGAGAATGCTAAAAAGTATCTAAAATTTATAGAGGAATACACAGATACAAGAATATCAATAGTATCCGTTGGACCAAATAGAAGTCAAACTATGGTAGTAAATAAGTATTAAAAACAAGGTGGCTAAAGCCACCTTGTTTCCATAATTTACATCAAAAAAAT
>JAOAAJ010000131.1 GCA_026418935.1 Caloramator sp.
AAGATGTGTATAAGAGACAGCCCCCGCGGAGACCCTAACTTGTGGAGCCTCAAGGTTCTATGATTAGGGATTAAACCTGCATCGTGGTGGAAGCTGCGTGCAGTGTAGCCTGCCTTGAGCGAGTGTGGTGGAGGGGAGATCAGGCTTAATGGTGAAGGGCCCTCACTATTAAGTTATCGCTACAGGAAACCACATTTGCAAAAGAGGCTAGGCATGGATGATGCTGTTGAGGAAAACTCCTAGACTGTTCCAATAGGAGGCAATTGAGGGATTGCAGTGTGGACTAAGTGGTAATCCAGCCCCATATACGGCAACGATATGGGTTTTTGGTTAAAGGGAAACCGCCAAAACGGCGACGTTTTGGCCCAAAAACGGGAAATCCTGCTGGACCTAAGCCGCAAACTTAACCTCAATTGCTACCACCCAGGTACATTAAAGGTGGTATTTATGAGTAAGAATAATAAAAAAATTAAATTACATAAAAAGAAAACAAGTGATAAAAATGCAAATATAAAATGGATAGTATTAATTATCATCTGGACATTTATAATATCTGCAAGCATAAGCTTTGTATCAAATTCTCTACTTAGTGGTGTGGGAATTTTTTTTGCATTTTTTATATTAATAGCTATAATACTTATAGGTATTATTTTTGATATAATAGGTGTGGCAGTTACTGCGGCAGAAGAAACACCATTTCATTCTCTCGCTTCAAGAAAGGTAACTGGTGCAAGAACAGCAGTAAAATTGATTAGAAATGCCGATAAAGTATCTAATTTCTGCAATGATGTTATTGGTGATATATGTGGAGTTGTAAGTGGTGCTGCAGGTGCAATTATTATATCAAAATTAATATCTAAAGGGGTATTTAGTAACCAAACTATTTTATCCTTAATTGTTAGTGCAACAATAGCATCCTTAACTGTTGGAGGAAAAGCTCTTGGGAAAAATTTTGCTATGACACAGAGTAATAACATAGTATATAAAACGGCGTGGCTAATAGAAACAATAAGATTAAATAGAAAATAGGGTGAAAGTATGAGGTATTTAGAAAAAATAAATAAACCAACTGATATAAAGAATTTATCTATTGATGAATTAAATTTACTATCAAGTGAATTGAGGGAATTTTTAATTGAAACCGTATCAAAAACTGGAGGACATTTAGCATCTAATTTGGGAGTCATAGAGTTAACTTTGGCATTATTTTATGTTTTTAATTTTGAAAGGGATAGGATAGTTTGGGATGTAGGACATCAAACCTATATACATAAAATATTAACAGGAAGAAAACATAAATTTGATTCGTTAAGAAAGTATGAAGGTATAAGTGGATTTCCAAAGCCAACAGAAAGTAGCTATGACCATTTTGTTACTGGACATAGCAGTACATCAATATCGGCAGCTCTCGGAATGGCAAGGGCAAGGGATTTAAAGGGAGAAAAGCACAACGTTATTGCAGTTATAGGCGATGGTGCGTTAACTGGTGGAATGGCCTTTGAGGCTCTAAACGATGCAGGAAGCTCTAAGACAAATTTGATTGTTATATTAAATGATAATGAAATGTCTATATCACAAAATGTTGGAAGCTTGGCCTGTTACTTGAGTAAAATAAGAACGGCTCCTGCCTACATAAATTTTAGAGATGAAATAGAACAATTGCTAAAAAAAATACCGGCTTTAGGTAATAACTTATATAAATCAGCAGAGAAATTTAAGGACGGACTAAAACATCTTGTTGTTCATGGTATGATATTTGAAGAATTAGGTTTTAAATATTTTGGACCAATTGATGGTCATAATATAGAGGTTTTAACAGATGTTTTAAAAAGAGCACAGACAATTAAGGGCCCTGTTATAGTGCATGTAATAACAAAAAAAGGTAGAGGATATCAATATGCAGAAGAAAATCCTGAGATTTTTCATGGTATTGATACCTTTGAGATTGAAACAGGTGAAAGAATAGCAAATAAAAAGGAAAGTTATTCTAAAGTTTTTGGAGAAGAGATAGTAAAGGAAGCAGAAAAAAATGATAGATTAATTGCAATTACAGCTGCTATGCCAGATGGAACTGGACTGTCGGAGTTTGCAAGTAGATTTCCAAATAGATTCTTTGATGTTGGTATTGCAGAACAACATGCAGCAACAATGGCAGCAGGGCTTGCTAAAGATGGGTTTAAACCTGTCTTTGCAGTTTATTCTACTTTTTTACAGAGAGCCTTTGATCAAGTAATACATGATATATGCATACAAAAGCTTCCTGTTCTTCTTGCTATTGATAGAGCAGGAATTGTTGGAGAAGATGGAGAGACTCATCAAGGTGTATTTGATTTATCATATTTAAGATTAATACCAAATTTAACAATATTATCACCTAAGGATTTATCAGAGTTTAGGTATATGCTGAGATGGTGTTTTAAACAAAATAATCCAATAGCAATAAGGTATCCACGAGGTGGAGATTCTGATATAAAATTTGATAAATATGATGATATAATTTATGGTAAATGGGAAAGATTATTAATGGGTAAGAAAATTGCAATACTTGCAGTTGGAAAGATGGTTCAACACTCTATGAAGGCTGCAATTAAGCTTAAAAATAATGGAATAGATGTTGAACTTATAAACTGTAGGTTCGTAAAGCCAGTAGATAAAATAATGTTAGATAGCTTAATAGATAAAGCAGAATATATTTTTACTGTTGAAGATAATGTCTTATTTGGAGGATTTGGTTCTGCGGTTAATGAGTATTTAATTAGTAAAAACTATAAAGGTAGAGTTATAAATATTGCATTTCCAGATGAATTTATACCACATGGTAGTGTTGATATACTTTATAAAAAGTATGGATTGGATTCAGAAGGAATTTACAATACTATAATAAAAAACATTGACTAAGAGGAGAGAAAGATGGCAGATAAGGAAAGAATAGATGTTTTGTTAGTTGAAAAAGGTTTTTTTGATACAAGAGAAAAAGCAAGAAAAAACATAATGGCTGGTCTTGTGTTTGTAAATAACCAAAGAGTAGATAAGCCGGGTGAAAAAGTAAGTGTTGATTCTGAAATATTAGTAAAAGGACAAGCAATTCCCTATGTGAGTAGAGGTGGATTAAAACTTGAGAAGGCAATAAAAAGCTTCAATATTAACTTAAATAATAAAGTTGCAATGGATGTAGGGGCGTCAACTGGTGGTTTTACAGATTGTATGTTAAAAAATGGTGCAATTAAAGTTTTTGCAATAGATGTCGGATATGGTCAAATGGCATGGGAATTAAGAAATGATGAAAGAGTAGTTTGTATGGAAAGAACTAATATAAGATATGTAACGAAGGAACAGATAGGAGAACTTGTTGATTTTACTTCTATAGATGTATCCTTTATATCTTTAAAATTAGTGTTGCCTGTTGTTAAAGAGCTTTCAAAGGAAGAAGCTGAAGTTATATGTTTAATAAAGCCACAATTTGAAGCAGGAAGAGAAAAAGTAGGTAAGAAAGGCGTAGTTAGAGATAAGGGTGTTCATATTGAAGTTATAAAGTCAGTATTAGAGTTTGCAACATCCATTGGTTTTTCTATAAAGGGGTTAACTTTTTCACCAATAAAAGGACCTGAAGGTAATATAGAATATTTACTATATTTAATTAATAAAAAAGAAATGAGTCAATTAGACGATAAGATGATAGAAAATATTGTAGAAGAAGCACATAAAACGTTAAATATATAGAAGGAAAAATGTAAACTATATAGAATTTTTTATTAGGGAGAGAATTATGTTAAAGGTTGGGATTTTTGTTAATAGAGAAAAGGATGAGGGTTTTGAACTAACAAAGGAAATAATTAGATGGCTTTTAAATAAAGGTTTTATGGTTTATATAGAATATGATTTAAAATTAAATCATTGTAATATTAATACAGTTAATAGAGAGATAATGTATATTAATTCTGATTTTATTATTGTTTTAGGTGGAGATGGAACTATATTAGGTGTTGCAAGGGACTTGATAAAATATAATACTCCAATATTAGGTGTAAATCTTGGAAATCTCGGATTTATAACAGAAGTCGAGTTTAAAGATTTATATACTTCGCTTGAAAGTATAAAAAATGGAAATTATAAAATAGAAGAAAGAATGATGATTAAAGCAGATATTTACAGAGAGCAAAATAAACTAAAAACTTATTATGCATTAAACGATGTATGTATAACAAGAGGGAATATACTAAAACTTGTTAAGTTGAATGCATATATTGGTAATAACTTGGTTGATAAATATAATGCAGATGGTTTAATTATATCAACACCAACGGGTTCAACTGCATACTCACTTTCAGCAGGTGGGCCAATTGTAAATCCCAAAATGCATTTAATGTTAATAACACCAATATGCCCTCATTCATTAAAATCAAGAACAATAGTTGTATCAGAAGAAGATGAGATTGTAATTGAGGTATACGAGAATCAAAATGGTAAAGTTTATTTAACAGCAGATGGTCAAGAGGGATGTCAAGTATTACCTAAAGATAGAATTCACATATTTAAAGCACAAAATTCATTAAGGTTAATAAAAACTACTAATAGATCTTTTTATGATATTTTAAGAAACAAATTAAAAGATAGATAATCGGGAAGAGAGGGGAATTTATGAAGATTTCAAGACATGCAAAAATTCTTGAAATAATTAACAATAAGGAAATAGAAACTCAGGAGGAACTTGTTGATGAGTTACGAAAAATAGGAATGGATGTGACTCAAGCAACTGTTTCAAGGGATATAAAGGAATTGAAATTAATAAAGGTTTTGACTAAAGATGGTAAGTATAAATATGCTACTATGTCACAAGGTGATAATTATTTGACAGATAAGCTGGTTAGTATATTCTCACAAACTGTTTTAACAATTGATTATGTAAATAATATGATAGTTTTAAAAACTTTATCAGGCTCAGCTTCAGCAGCAGCAGAAGCAATTGATACGTTAAGATGGGATGGTATAGTTGGAACCATTGCAGGAGATAACACTATATTTGTAATGGCAAGGTCAAATGAAAAGGCAGAAGAATTAGTTGCTAAATTTAGAAGATTAATAAATGAATAAGGAGGCATAATATGCTTCTAAAACTGAGGATAAAAAATTTTGCTTTAATAGATGAATTGGAACTTGATTTTTCAGAAGGGTTCAATGTATTAACTGGAGAGACTGGTGCAGGAAAATCAATTTTAATTGATTCTGTTAGCTTTTTAGTTGGTGAAAAGTTTAATAAAGAGATAATTCGAACAGGCTGTGATTTTGCCTATGTAGAGGGTATTTTTGAAATAAGGAATGATAAAATTAACTATTTATTAAAAGAAAATGGAATAGATAATGATGATTATTTGATACTTGCAAGGGAAATAAATCAAAATAATAAAAGTATAACAAGAGTAAATGGTAGAACAGCAAGTTTATCATTTATAAGGGAAATTAGTAGATACTTAATAGATATACATGGTCAACATGAGCATCAATCTCTTTTAGATGAAACAAAGCATATAGATATTTTAGACTCATTTTGCGGTGAAGATTTTAAAAATATTAAAACGGGTTATAGAGAATTATTTGAAAAGTTAAGATTTATAGAAAAGGAAATAGATAGACTAACACAAGATGAGCAGTTGAGATTAAGAAAGATTGACTTATTAAAATTCCAGGTTCAGGAAATAAGTGATGCAATGTTAAAGGAAGGAGAAGAAGAGGAGTTAATTCAAAGAAGAGATATATTAAAAAATGCTGAAAAAATATTTTCATGCTTAAATTTAGCATATCAAAAGATTTATAGTAGTGAAGATTATGAGAGTGCATTTGATTCAATAGGTTCTGCCATGGTTAGTTTAGAGCAGGTATCACAATTTGATGAAAGATTAAATACAATAAAAACGACTTTAGAGGAAGTATATTATAAATTAGAAGATGCAGTTGACTCAATAAGAGAATATAAGGATAAAATAGAGTACAATGATGAAGAATTGAACGAAATAGAAAATAGATTAGATTTAATAAATAAATTAAAGAGAAAATACGGCAAAGATATTAAAGAAATTTTAAATTACTATAAAAATATATCTGTTGAGTTAGAACAATTAGAAAAGAGTGATGAAACATTAGAAGAACTCAAAAAGCAACATAACAATATATTAAACGAGTTACAAATTTATGCAAATAAAATTACTAATATTAGAAAAGAGGTTGCTCAAAAATTAAAGGGAAAAATAGAAGCAGAATTAAAATACTTAGGAATGGAAAAAGCTGTTTTTGCAGTTGATGTTATAAGTAAAGATAAATTTGATAATAATGGTATAGATGAAGTTAAATTTTTAATATCTTCTAATATTGGGGAACCTTTAAAGCCTCTACACAAAGTTGCATCTGGTGGAGAAATATCAAGAATTATGTTAGCAATTAAAAGTGTTGTTGCAGATATTGATAGCATTCCAATATTAATATTTGATGAAATAGACACAGGTATAAGTGGTAGAACGGCACAGAGTGTAGCTGAAAAAATGGTTCTTATATCTAAAAAACATCAGATTCTTTGTGTAACCCATTTGCCACAAATTGCATCAATGGGAGACAAGCATTTTAAAATACAAAAAATTGTAAATAAAAACAAAACAATTACATTAGTAAATGAGTTGAAAAATCAAGATAGAATTGATGAAATTGCAAGAATGCTTGGTGGAGCAATTGTCACAGAGCTTACAAAGACTAATGCAAAAGAAATTTTAGATTTGGCAGAACAACTTAAAAATCAAATAAGACATTAAAAGGACTTAAAATATAAGTCCTTTTTTATTTTATTTAAAAAATTTAAAAGTCAATTTTGTAAGTTTTATATTTTAAAATGCAATAGTTTTTCATTTAAGCATAACCTGACAAATAAAGTTTATGATGTATAAGTTTCATTCTATATTATAGTATATGTAGACATAAAAAAGGTTAACTTAAAGATAAAGAAAGGAAGGTGAAGTTATAAAGAATGGCAGAGGAGTGATAAAATGAAAATTAAAGCAAAAAAATCAGCAAAATTAGTGCTGTTTATTATATTAATATTATTTACATTCTTGATGAGTTATATAAATCAATTACCCTCTTCAATTACAGTAACAAAAGATATAAAAAATTATAAATTATCTAAAATTAATATAATTAAACTATCTACCAAAGATTTAGACAGTGTAAGTTCACAAAATAAAAGCAGTATAAAAGGTTATGTTAAACTTTTTGGATTAGTACCAATTAAAGAAGTAACTATTAATTTTAATAGAGATAGAAAGGTTTATGCAGGTGGTCATTCTATAGGAGTTAAATTATATACTGAAGGTATATTAGTTGTTGGATTTTCAGATATAGAAACAAATAATGGAAGAAAAGAGAGTCCTGCTATATTAGCGAATATTCAAATTGGAGATATGATAACAGAGATAAATGGAAAAAGAATCAAATATGTAAAAGATTTGTCAGAGGAAATAGCTAAGTCAAATGGTAACTCACTAAATTTAAAAATAAAACGTAAAGACAGATATATTAATACTACAATAAATCCAGTGCTAAATAAAAACAATCAATATAAACTTGGTATGTGGGTAAGAGATTCAACATCTGGTATAGGAACATTGACATTTGTTGATCCTAAATTAAAAAAATTTGCAGCATTAGGACATCCAATTAATGACATTGATACAGGACAATTACTAAATGTTAGAGAAGGAAGCATATATAAAGCCAAGGTCATTGATATTACAAAAGGTGAAAAAGGAAAACCAGGTGAATTAAGAGGTGCCTTTAGTGAAGATGATGAAATAGGTAGTTTAACAAAAAATACTGTATGTGGTATATACGGTAGTATAAAAAATATAAATGATTTTGTAAAATCCGAATCAAAACAGTATATTATTGCAAGTCAAAGTGAAATAAAAGAAGGACCAGCGAAAATTTTAGTAGAGGTCGATGAAGATGTAAAGGAATATAATATAAATATCGAAAAAGTTAATAAACAAAATTCAGCAAATTCTAAAAGTATGGTAATAAGAATTACTGATAAAGCTTTAATCGAAAAAACAGGTGGAATTGTTCAAGGAATCAGTGGAAGTCCAATAATACAGGACGATAAATTAGTAGGAGCTGTAACTCATGTCTTTGTCAATAGACCTGATATGGGGTATGCAATTTATGCGGAATGGATGTATAATGAGTTAGAAGATGGATTTTAATGAAGAAAGCTGCAAAATGCAGCTTTCTTCATAAAAAAATTTATTTTCTAAGAAGGAAATTAAACCTATTTGTCGAATAAGTTTTAATAGAATATTAATTAGGATAAGGCGGGTAGGGGAGGTCAAATTATGAATGGTGAAAAAATAAAAATTGTAATTGCAGATGATAACAAAGAATTTTCAACAATTCTGCAGGAATATTTAAAAACTCAAGATGATTTTGAGGTGTTAGGAGTAGCAAAGGATGGTTTAGAAGCAGTTGATTTAGTTCAAAAAACAAATCCAGATGTATTAGTGTTAGATATAATAATGCCTCATTTAGATGGTCTTGGTGTTTTAGAAAAAATTAATTCATTTGAAGATATAAAGATTCCAAAGGTTATAGTTCTATCAGCTGTAGGACAGGATAAAATAACACAAAGGGCAATAAATTTAGGTGCTGAATATTATGTAGTTAAACCATTTGATATGGAAATATTCTCAAAAAGAATTAGGCAGATGTTTAATCAAGGTGTGGTTGAAACAAGTAAAAAAGTTACTTTTGTAAGAACAGAACCAACAGTAAATAAGTTAAATAATGCAAATAATTTAGAGGCAGAAATAACAAATATAATACATGAAATAGGTGTTCCAGCACATATAAAGGGATATATGTATTTAAGAGATGCAATTCAAATGGTAGTTAATGATATTGAACTTTTAAGTGCAATAACTAAGGAATTATATCCTTCTATAGCAAGAAAATATAATACTACTCCAAGTAGAGTAGAAAGAGCTATTAGACATGCTATAGAAGTTGCATGGGCAAGAGGTCAAGTAGAAACTATAAATAAAATATTTGGTTATACTATTCATAATGATAAGGGTAAACCAACTAACAGTGAATTTATTGCTATGATTGCGGACAAATTAAGATTAAAGCAAAAATTAGGTTAAAAATAATCCATTTAAATGGATTATTTTTTTTCAAAGGAGTGGTTAAATGTTTAAAGAAAAGACATTAAAAAGTAATTATCTGTTTAATGGAAAAGTAATTAATTTAAGAATTGATGAAGTTCAAACTTACTCAAATAGAACATCCACAAGAGAAATAGTTGAACATAACGGTGGAGTCGGAATAGTTGCAGTTGAGGATGGAAATGTATTTCTTGTAAGACAATATAGAAGGCCCTTTGATGAAATTATATATGAAATACCTGCTGGTAAGCTTGAGAAGGGTGAAGAACCTTTAAATTGTGCATTTAGAGAACTTGAAGAGGAAACAGGTTATAAAGCGTTAGATTTGAAACTTATGACTTCAATATATACATCTCCAGGTTTTTGTACAGAAAAATTATATATTTATTTTTGTGATAAAATGACTAAAACAGAAACTAATTTTGATGAAGATGAGTATTTAGAATTGATAAAGGTACCTATTTTAGAGGCAAAGAAAATGATATTAGATGGTACTATAAAGGATGCAAAATCAATAATAGGAATTTTAATGTTGAATGATTTTATAGATAAGTAAAGAATATTTTAAAATACCTCCTCATATATTTAAATTAGACTAAAGAGGAGGTGTTTTTTATGTCAACTATGAATAATAATTTTTTTTCAAAACATTTAAAGGAAAACTTTTTGCTATATTTTTTTGTAACTTTATTTTTTGCTATTGGTTTATCAGTAGGTGCATTTATGTCTAAAGCTTTAGATACAAATAGTAAGCAAAGTGTGTTAGTATATATAAACAATTTTTTTCAAATTGTAGGAAATGAAAATATCGATGCAGTATCTATTTTTATAAGATCCATAAAAAATAATGGACAAACCTTATTGTTAATATTTATTTTGTGTATTACATATATAGGTGTTCCTTTGATTTTTATATTTGATTCCTTTAAAGGATTTATTCTGGGTTTTACTATATCGTTTTGTTTACAAACAATGGGTTTTAAAGGGCTACTGTTTTTATTTACTGCAGTTATTCCTCAAAATATAATATATATTCCATGTTTAATTATAGCTTCCGCTATAGCAATAGAACATGGCTTTTGGGTATTTAAGAAAAGTGTACAAAAGAATAGTTTCTTAAAACAAAGAAATGGACTATTAGATATAGCTTTGGTATTTTTATTTTTATTTTTGATTATGTTAATTGGAAGTTTATATGAATCATTTTTAGTTCCTTTTATATTAAAAAGACTATCAACTTATTTAATTATTCAATAGGTGAGTTGTATGAACAAAATTAGAGAATTAATAATAAATTTTATTATTGTTTTTTTATTATTGCTAATTGGATATATATTATTTAAAGAAATTTGTAGTTTTATACAATTAAAACCTGAGGGTGATGCCAGACTTGTAATGTATAATCTTGATAAAAGGGAAGGTAAATTATTTTTTTTAAGGTTGTTAATTAATAGAACTTTTTTCCGATAAAAAAATGAAGGAATTTATAAAAATATGTAGAATAAGATAAATATAATAATTTTACAAAGGGGTACTGCAAATGAATGAATTAGTTAAAGATTTTATTAATGAGATAGCATTAACTAAATCTTTAAGTCGAAATACAATCGAAAGCTATAGTAGAGACCTACAGCAATTTTTAGAATACTTAAATAATGAAGGTATAGATTATAAAAACGTAAAGAGAACTAATATTATAGCTTATATATTGTATCTTCAAAAACAAGGAAAAGCTACATCATCAATTTTAAGGAGTTTGGCAACACTTCGTGCTTTCTATAAGCAAAATATAATTAGAGGAATTATTGAACAAGACCCAACAATTGATATTGAAGCTCCAAAAGTTGAAAAAAAACTTCCAGAAATATTGACTATTGACGAGGTTGAGACACTTCTTGCAATGCCAAATGAAGGTGAACCAAAAGGAGCAAGAGATAAGGCTATGCTTGAAATACTTTATGCAACAGGTATTAGAGTGACAGAACTTATAAATTTAAATATATATGATGTAAATTTACTTTTAGGATATGTTAAGTGCAGTGGTGCAAAAGAAAGAATAGTACCTATTGGAAAGCTTGCAATAGAAGCATTAAAAAATTATATAGAGAAGTTTAGATATACTTTTTTAAAAAGTGATGAAGAAAATGCTTTATTTTTAAATCATAGAGGAGAAAGATTAACAAGACAAGGATTTTGGAAAGTAATAAAATATTATGCTAAATTAGCCAATATACAAAAAGAAATAACCCCACATACATTGAGACATTCATTTGCAGCTCATTTAATAGAGAATGGTGCAGATTTACGTTCTGTTCAACAAATGCTTGGACATTCTGATATTTCAACAACTCAAGTTTACGCAGAATTACTAAAAAATAAAATTAGTGATGTTTATAAAAAATCCCATCCAAGAGCATAAGTTAAATAGTTATTGTTGTTTATTCTATCCCATAAAAGATTTTAGTAAAAGTCTTTTATGGGATTTTGTATTTTTTAAGAATTATTTAACTTAACTGTTTAAACTCTTTTCTTTTTTGAAAAAATAAGTTATAATTAAAATCCCAAGATTATTAAGAAAATTATTAAAACAAGAGGTGATTTTATGGTTAATAGGGTTACACTAATAGTACTGGATAGTGTAGGAATTGGGGAGTTACCAGATGCATATGAATATAATGATGAAGGAAGCAATACTCTTGGTAATATTGCAAAAGAATTGAAAAACTTTGAGCTTCCTAATTTACAAAAACTTGGTTTAGGTTATATAGATGGGGTTAATGAATACAAAAAAGAAGATAATTTAATTGGTTCTTATGGTAGATCACTTGAAATGTCAAAGGGAAAAGATACAACCACAGGACATTGGGAAATATCAGGACTTGTACTAGAAAAGTCATTCCCAACATATCCTAATGGTTTCCCTAAAGAGTTAATTGAAGAGTTTGAAAGCAAAATAGGTAGAAAGGTAATAGGAAATAAACCTGCTTCAGGAACAGCAATAATTGAAGAACTTGGGGATGAACATGTTAAAACAGGTTATCCTATAGTTTATACTTCAGCAGACAGTGTGTTTCAAATTGCAGCCCATGAAGATGTAATACCATTGGAAGAACTTTATAGAATGTGCCAAATTGCAAGAGATATGTTAAAGGATGAACATGGCGTTGGTAGAGTAATTGCAAGACCTTTTATAGGAACAAGTGGAAATTATAAAAGAACTCCAAATAGAAGAGATTTTTCAATGAAACCATTTAATAAGACACTACTTAATTTTATAGTTGAAAATGGAATGGATGTTTGTGCTGTTGGTAAAATTGAGGATATATTTGGTGGATATGGTATAACAAAAGCTGTACATACAAAAAATAATATGGACGGAGTAGATAAAACTATAGAATATCTAAAGGAAGATACAAAGGGGTTAATTTTTACTAATTTAGTTGATTTTGATATGGTTTACGGACATAGAAATGATGTAGAAGGTTATGCAAAAGCATTAAAGGAATTTGATGAAAGGATACCAGAAATAATGAATCATCTAAAGGATGATGATGTACTTATTATAACAGCTGACCATGGATGTGATCCAACAACACCAAGTACTGACCACTCCCGTGAGTATATACCAATTTTCGTTTATGGTAAAAAAATTAAATCAGGTATTAACTTAGGTACAAGAAAATCCTTTGCAGATATAGGAAAGACAATTGCAGAATTATTAAATATAGAAGCAAATATAGCAGGAGAAAGTTTTGCAAAGGAAATTTTAAAATAATAG
>JAOAAJ010000036.1 GCA_026418935.1 Caloramator sp.
AGCTGAAAGAGTTAATGTGCTAAGCACTCTTTTTACCTTGTCGTTCAAAATTGACACCCCCTGAAAAAATTTATTATTGTAGCTTTTATATATTTATATAAATATATAATAAGCTCGTGTGGTTATATTAATTTTTATTACCTTACTTAAAGGTTTAGAACTGGTATTTTTAGAAAATTATACTTACCTTCTTATAATACTAACATAGTATGTAATTAATGTCAATACTAGTTTTATTTTTTTATTTTACCAGTGTACAAGTTATATTGGTAATTCATATATTTTAAAAGAAAATTTAACCTTATACCTTGATTATATTTACCTCTATTACCAAAGTCAATAGGATTTTTTGGGGAAACTTGTCCTATTTTATATAATGTTTCTCTTATTAGAAATATATTTACTTGTTGGTATATTCTATTTAATGTGGTTAAATTTTTATTCCATTTTTTACTTTAATGTTAAACATTTTACTTGATATTTCAAAATAGTTACGTTTAAAAAACATATTTAACAAAAATAAAATAGAGTTATTTTAAATTTAAATTACAATTAAAAAAGAGCCGTCATTTGACAGCTCTTACTTATTTAATGCAGCCTTTATAAAGTCTCTAAATAGTGGATGTGGTCTATTTGGTCTTGATTTAAATTCTGGATGGAACTGTGCACCAACAAACCACTTATGGTTTGGTATTTCAACTATTTCAACAAGCTTATCATCTGGGCTTGTTCCCGCAAGTACCATTCCCATCTTTGTTATTTGGCTTCTATATTCATTATTAAATTCATATCTATGTCTGTGTCTTTCATATATTATCTCATCCTTGTATGCTTCGTAGGAGAAGGTTCCTTCCTTTAGTTTACAAGGATAAAGTCCAAGTCTCATCGTTCCGCCCTTTTCGTCTATATCCTTTTGTTCATCCATAAGATCAATTACTGGATATTTTGTTGTTGGATCTATTTCTGAACTGTTTGCACCAGATAGGCCTACTACATTTCTTGCAAATTCAATTACTGCACACTGCATTCCAAGGCATATTCCAAGGAAAGGAACATTATTTTCACGTGCATATTTAATAGCAAGTATCTTTCCTTCTATTCCTCTATCTCCAAATCCACCAGGAACTAATATTCCATCAGCATCCTTTAATATTTCCTTATAATTATTTTCATCAACATCACAAGCGTTTATCCAATCTATTTCAACATCTGCATCGTTGTATATACCTGCGTGCTTTAGAGCCTCAACAACTGACATATAGGCATCGTGAAGCTCCACATATTTCCCAACAAGGGCTATCTTTACCCTGTGCTTTAAATTCTTAAGCCTTTCAACAATAGCCTTCCACTCTGTAAGGTCTATATCCTTTGCATTTATATTTAGTTTCTTAACAACTAATGAATCTAATCCCTCTTCGTGAAGCATAAGAGGAACTTCATATAGCGTTGGAGCATCAAGATTTTGTATTACTGATTCTCCATCTATGTTGCAGAAAAGTCCAATTTTGTCCTTCATTTCAAGTGATAGAGGCTTTTCTGAACGGCATACAATTATATCTGGTTGAATACCTATGCTTCTTAGTTCCTTTACTGAATGTTGAGTTGGTTTTGTCTTTAGCTCTCCCGCTTTTCCAAGGTATGGAACTAAAGTAACGTGTATAAATAAAACATTTTCACGTCCAACTTCATATTTAATTTGTCTTATTGCCTCAAGGAATGGTAAACTTTCAATATCTCCAACTGTTCCACCTATTTCAGTTATAACAACATCTACATCATTTTCCTTTGCAACCTTATATACCTTTGATTTTATTTCATTTGTAATGTGTGGGATAACTTGAACTGTTCCACCAAGATATTCACCTTTACGCTCTTTTTGGATAACTGACCAGTAGATTTTTCCTGTTGTGACTTTGCTGTTTTTAGACAAGTTCTCATCGATAAATCTTTCGTAGTGACCAAGATCAAGATCTGTCTCTGCTCCGTCATCAGTGACGAAAACTTCACCATGTTGATATGGACTCATGGTTCCTGGGTCGATATTTATATAAGGGTCAAACTTTTGTATGGACACCTTTAGCCCGCGGGACTTAAGTAGTCTTCCGAGGGATGCTGCGGTTATTCCTTTTCCAAGAGATGACGCTACACCACCTGTAATAAATATGTATTTGGTTGCCATGATAAGCCTCCTTTGTATTCATTTTATTTAACTTTAATATTTTACTTTAAGTTTTTAATTTGTGCAAGAGGAATTATAACTGCTTTTTTATGTTTTCTTTACTGAATTTTTATTTTTTATTTTTCTAATCATAATATTATTAATTTGAAAATAACAGAAGGAGGAGATATTGTGTCTAACAAAAAACTATTTATACCAATCATCTTAATTATTTCTATATTTACATTGATTGCAGGATGTGATTATGTAACAACTGCCAAATCTAAAACCACTGTAAAAATTAATAGTAAAAATGTCAAATACAATAACGATTTAGTAGAAATTGATTTAAATATTCCTATTTTATCAGAAGTAACAGATCAAAATATTGAAAATAAAATAAATAGCACCTTAGAAAAGGATATAATCAATTTTAAAGATGAAATAGAAAAAATAGCAAAAGAAGATTATGACTATTGTAAAAAAAATAAAGATATACCTTACCATAAACATTCTGCTGTTGTAAACTTTGATGTAAAATATAATAAAAACGGTATTTTGAGCATTCCTATCTCATTTTACAGCTATACTGGTGGTGCTCACGGAAATACAGATTTGGTAGCTTACAATTATAATTTAGTAAATGGTAATGAAATTAAATTAAAAGATATATTTAAAGAAAACTTCGATTACAAGTCTTTCTTGATAAATGAAATAATAAAGAAGATAAAGGAAGATAAAGATATGATGTATTTCGATGATGCAGTAGAGACTATTAAAAAAATGGATGATAATCAAAGATTTTATTTAGCAAACGATGGAATTGTCATCTACTATGGCCTATATGAAATAGCTCCTTATGCTGCTGGAATTCAAGAATTCAAAATTCCATATGAAATATTAAAAGATCATTTAAATATAGAATTATAATAGGAGGCAATTTTGCCTCCTATTCATAATTTAATACATATATATGTCTTTCCTTTAGCATATCCTCTGTTATCTCTATATATGGTTTATCCAATTTAGTGTATGGAAAATATTCTAAGAATTTATCAACTGAGTTTAGTTCAAATTTTAATGGTTTTGTCTTATAGTGCATAGGGATTATTACCTTTGCATTTAGGCTCTCGCATACATCACTTGCTGCCTCTGCATCAATTGTATATACTCCTCCAACTGGAACTAAAAGAACATCAATATTTCCTATCATTTCAACTTGAGCCTTTGTCAGCCTATGCCCTAAATCTCCAAGATGACATACCTTTTTTCCATCTACATCAAAAACATAAACTATATTATCTCCTCTTTTGGCTCCCTGTTCTTCATCGTGATAGGTATGTACTCCTCTTATTGCTATATCCTTAATATAAAAGTTTCCTATTTTATTTACTATTGTATAATCTCCACTTAAACAGTCTGTAAAGTTATGGTCATAGTGGTTATGACTTGTTGTAACTATATCGCAACTTACCTTTGGTAGTTTGTATCCAACGTTATCATCAAATGGATCTGTTACTATTCTTATTCCATTTTTTGATGTTATCTTAAAGCAGGCATGGCCTAACCATTTTATTCGCATAAAACCCCTCCCGATTAGTATATGTTTATTTGTATATATAATATCATAAATGGACTGGTTTTATGCAAAAATTTTTAAAAAATTCACAAACAGATATATTATTCTACATAATAATTATAAAACCCCATTAAAGGATTTATTTAGTCTCTTAAGCCTTTTTAAATCCTTGTATGGGGTCCTCTAAAAATTCATAGATAATATTAATACTTTCTAAATCTATACTTATTTTCACCTCTATTTAATCCCTCTTGATACCATCTCCTGCACAATAAAGGAGGCTACGTCCTCTGCAAAGGAACCTGCTCCAAATCCCGCATCATATCCAAGCTCCTTTGCAAGCTCGTGGCTAATTCTTGGACCACCTGCAACTAAAACAACTCTATCCCTTATACCCTCTGCTTCAACTATTTCAACAAGCTCAGTCATATTTGGAATGTGTACATTCTTTTGGGTTACAACCTGTGAAACAAGTATTGCATCAGCATTAACCTCTATTG
>JAOAAJ010000069.1 GCA_026418935.1 Caloramator sp.
ATGCATATTTTATATATTCTTTACATTCTTGGCTATCTGAAGGTTCAATCATTGCAACCTTTGCATGTGGTGCATACAATCTATTGTCCTGTTCATTTTGCGAACTATGCATACCAGGATCATCAGCAGAAATTATAACTAATCCTCCATTTGCTCCTTCATATGCTATTGTAAAAAGTGGGTCAGCAGCAACATTTAACCCTACATGCTTCATTGCACAAAGTGACCTTGCACCTGCAATAGATGCCCCACAGGCTACTTCAACTGCAACCTTTTCATTAGGAGACCATTCTGAATAAATCTCTTCATATTGTGCAATATTTTCTAATATCTCTGTGCTTGGAGTACCTGGATATGCTGCAGCAAATGTACATCCAGCCTCCCAAGCTCCTCTGGCAATTGCTTCATTGCCTGACATTATTTTTTTCATCCTCATCCCCCCATATAGGTTATTTATTATTAGCAACTAAACTTCCAAGTGCAATTGAGTTTAGTTTTGCTTCATGCGTATCAGCTCTTGAAACCAAAACTATTGGGCATTTTGCACCCATAATTACCCCTGCTGACTTTGCCTTTGCAAAATAGGTTAATGATTTTCCTAAAATATTTCCTGACTCAATATTAGGAACAAGTAATATATCTGCCTGCCCTGCAACAGGACTTACAATCCCCTTATGCTTTGCTGCTTCAATAGATATTGCATTATCAAGTGCCAATGGTCCATCTATTATACAATCTTTAATTTGTCCTCTATGATTCATTTTTGATAAGGCTGCAGCGTCAAGTGTAGCCTGCATATCAGGATTTACAACTTCTACAGCACAAAGAGGTGCAACATGAATTGGATTTATGCCAAATGCCTTTGCTACCTTTACAGCATTATTTACTATTTGAACCTTTTGATAAAGGTCTGGATATGTAACCATTCCACCATCGGTTAAAAATAAAAGTTTATGATATGTTGGGACACTATATACCATAACATGGCTCAAAAGCCCACTACCTCTTAATCCCTTCTCCTTATCTAATACTGCTTTTAAAAGATCTGCTGTTCCAATTAAGCCTTTCATTAAAAAATCTGCAATATTATCAGCAACAAGCGAAACAGCTATTCTTGCTGCATCAATAAGACTATCTGTATGTATTATTTCGTATGAATTAATGTCTACATTTAGTTCATTTGCTATTTTTGTTATTTTATCCCTATTACCAACAAGAACAGCATCAATTATTCCAAGTTTTGCTGCCTCATCTACCGCCAAAAGAACCTCTTCATCTTCTGCTGCAGCAACTGCAAGTTTCATCTTTGGTTGTTGTTTTACAATTTCAATTAGTTCATCAAAATTTTTTATCATTGCCATTCACCCCCTATAAATTTACCTAATCTTATTTTATCAAATATTTTATATATTTAAAATATTCTGTTTATTCTTCATTCATCTTTATTGTCTCAATACCCTTAACATTTTGGAGCAAACTTATTATATCACTTGCATTTTGCATATATAGAAGATTTGTTGAAATTTCTATCTCAACATAATAATCATCTATTTTTTCCAGTTCTATGTTAGTTATATTTATTTTTTTCTTACCAAGTATACTTGCTATTTCACCTATAACACCAGGTTCATCTTTTACAATCATCTTAAAAATAATGTATCTTTTACCTTGAATGATTCTTTTTTCAATCCCCTTAAACCATCTTAAACAAAAGTAAATAAATAAAGTCGTAATTATTCCCGCAAAATAAAGCCCTGAACCAACAGCAAGACCAATGCATGCAACAGCCCAAATACTTGCTGCAGTAGTTAATCCCTTTACATTTACACCCTCCTTTAAGATTGTACCTGCACCTAAAAAACCTATTCCGCTTATAACTTGAGCTCCAAGCCTCATAGGGTCATAATTAACTAAAGCATTTAACTTATAGTAATCAATAGAAATAATCTGAACCAAAGTTGCACCAAGACATACTAAAACATGAGTTCTTAATCCTGCTGGTCTATTTTTAAATTCCCTTTCATATCCAACAATTCCTCCTAATATAAAGGACAATATCAATTTAAACACAATAACAACATATCTCTCCATAAAATCACTCCTGCATTTTTTATATATATTAAATTATATTTTCGGGATTGTACAGTAAAACATAAATTTTCATGGGGACGGTTACTTATTTTTCATAACCAAAATAAATTGATTTAAGATAGTTTCTTACCCTCTCCCCCTTAATGATTAAACGTTTGTGAAAAAATAAGTAACCGTCCCTAACAAATTTCAAAGTATGCAAAAAATAAGTAACTGTCCCTTAAAATTAAAGGATGCCCTATTTTACTTGGACATCCTTTAATTTAGAATTTATTATGATTTTTAATTCCTCTAATCTCTCCTTAGATAGTGGCTCTACTCCTTCAAGTCTATACTTAATACCCAGCTCGTTATATTTATTTACTCCATGAACATGATATGGTAGAAGCTCTACCTTTTCAACATTAGGGATTGTGTTTATATAGTCAGCAAGAGCCCTTATATGTTCTTCTCCGTCCGTTATTCCTGGAACAACCACATGTCTAATCCAAAGCTTTGTGTTGTTTCTTTTTACCGCATCCAAAAATTCTAAAAATCCATGCCTATCATAACCTGTAAGCTTTTTATGTTCTACATCTTCAATATGCTTTATATCAAGAAGCACTAAGTCAGTATATTTTAATATTTCATCATACATACCTATTCCATAGCCAGATGTATCAAGGGTTGTGTGTATTCCTTCCTCTTTACATCTTTTAAAAAACTCTATTACAAATTCAGGCTGGAGGAGGGGGTCTCCACCTGAAAGTGTAACACCGCCGCCCGAATGATTAAAATATATTTTATACCTCTTGACCTTCTGCAAAAGCTCATCGACTGTTATTTCAAATCCACCGTTTCTATCCCAAGTATCAGGATTGTGGCAATAGGCACATCTTAATTTACATCCCTGCATAAAAACTACAACTCTTATTCCAGGCCCATCAACAAGTCCCATTGTTTCAATGGAATGAACTCTTGCCTTTAACATTTCCTACTCCCCTTTATATTCTTTCATGGAATGTTCTCTTTATAACATCAAGTTGTTGTTCCTTTGTTAGTCTTGTAAAGTTTACAGCATATCCTGAAACTCTTATTGTAAGTGTTGGATATTTTTCTGGATGTTCCATAGCATCCATAAGTGTTTCTCTATTTAGTACGTTAACATTTAGGTGGTGTGCATTTTGTGCAAAATATCCATCCATTATAGCAACAAGATTATTTACTCTTTCTCCCATATCTTTTCCAAGTGCATCTGGAAGTATTGAGAAAGTATTGGATACACCGTCCATACAGCTTGTGTATGGTATCTTTGCAACTGAGTTAAGTGATGCAAGTGCACCTTGTATATCTCTTCCATGCATTGGGTTTGCACCAGGTGCAAATGGTTCACCCTTCTTTCTTCCATCTGGTGTTGAACCAGTCTTCTTACCATATACAACATTTGATGTTATTGTTAATACTGAAAGTGTGTGTATTGCATTTCTATATGTTGCATGCTTCTTTAGCTTTTCTATGAATCTTTCAGCAAGTTCAACTGCTATTTGGTCTACTCTATCATCGTCATTTCCGTATTTTGGATAGTCGCCTTCAACTTCAAAATCAACAGCTATTCCATCAACTCTAATTGGCTTAACCTTTGCATACTTTATAGCACTTAATGAGTCAGCTGCAACTGATAAACCAGCTATACCAAATGCCATAAGTCTTTCTACTTCTGTATCATGTAGTGCCATTTGTAGTGATTCATATGCATACTTATCATGCATATAGTGGATTACATTCATAGTATTTACATAAAGGTCTGCAAGCCATTCCATAGTTTCATCAAATCTTCTCATTACATCTTCATAATCTAAATATTCACCTTGTGGAATATCTGTCTTTGGTCCTATTTGCATTCCAAGCTTTTCATCAACGCCACCATTTATTGAGTAAAGTAGTGCCTTTGCAAGGTTTGCTCTTGCACCGAAGAATTGCATTTGCTTACCAACCTTCATAGCTGAAACACAACAAGCAATTGCATAGTCATCCCCAAATATAGGTCTCATTACATCATCATTTTCATATTGTATTGAATCTGTCTTTATTGACATTTCTGCACAGAACTTCTTAAAGTTCTCTGGAAGTTTAGTTGACCAAAGTACTGTCATATTTGGCTCTGGTGCAGGTCCAAGATTTACAAGTGTGTGTAGGAATCTAAAGCTATTTTTTGTTACAAGTGTTCTTCCATCTACACCCATTCCACCTATTGCTTCTGTTATCCAAGTTGGGTCTCCTGCAAATAGTTCGTTATATTCTGGTGTTCTAAGATGTCTTGCCATTCTTAACTTCATTACAAATTGGTCTATAAGTTCTTGTGCCTCAACTTCAGTTATCACACCATTTCTTAAGTCTCTTTCTATATATATATCAAGGAATGTACTTACTCTTCCAAGTGACATCGCAGCACCATTTTGTTGCTTTATTGCTGCAAGGTATGCAAAGTAAACCCATTGAACTGCTTCTTTTGCATCTTTTGCTGGTTTAGAAACATCATAACCATAGGATGCAGCCATCTTCTTTAATTCTTCAAGTGCCTTTATTTGTTCAGTTAATTCTTCTCTAAGTCTAATTACTTCCTCAGTCATTGCACCAACAAGGTTTTTCTTATCTTGTTGCTTCTTTTCTATTAAGTAGTCTGCCCCATATAGTGCAAGTCTTCTGTAGTCACCTATTATTCTTCCTCTACCGTATGCATCTGGAAGACCTGTTATAACTCCAGACTTTCTTGCAAGCTTCATTTCGTCTGTATAGGCATCAAATACCCCTTGATTGTGTGTCTTTCTATATTTTGTAAATATATCTACTATTTCTTGGTTAACTTTGTATCCATAAGCTTCTGCAGCTTGAACTGCCATTCTTATTCCGCCCCAAGGGTTAACTATTCTTTTTAGTGGAGCATCTGTTTGGAAACCAACAATAACTTCATTTTCCTTATCTAAGTATCCAGGCTTGTATGCATTTATTTCTGAAACAGTTTCAGTATCAACGTCAATTACACCCTTCTTTATTTCTTCTATTATAAGTGCCTTTGCTTCATCCCAAAGCTTTGCAGTCTTTTCTGAAGTAGGTGCTAAGAATGATGCATCTCCTTCATATGGTGTATAGTTCTTTTGAATAAAGTCTCTTACATCTATCTCTTCAGTCCAACGACCCTCAACAAAACCTTGCCATTCATTAAATCTCATTGTCATTACCTCCTTATGTAGAACATCTTTCTTGAGTCTATTATATACCTTTTTGTAATCTGTATCAATATGTTTTTTGCTTATTTTTCAATTATTTTTATTATTTTTTTGAAGCTGTTATAATACACAAACATATCTGTTATATTGATAAAAAATAGATAATATTGTTAAGTTTCTGACAATAATAATTATTAATTAAATGCTATTATATAGATTTTTAATTACATTATTAAACAAATAAAATAAAACAACACCCTTTAATAAAGGCCTCTTAAAATTTAAAAATCAATAACTTAATTTATTTCACATAAAATATCTTAATTTAATTTTCATCTTAAACCTTTTAAAAAATCTTACAAAAATTAAATATAAGTTTTCTAAATAAATAGATTCAATCCTCAAAATATTATCCTAATAAAAAAATTATAAGCAATCTAATAAGAAAGCTCATTAAAAACATCATCACACTTAAACAGATGCCGTCAGCATACAAAAGCATATCCCTAAAAATCATTTCTAAAATTAATAACAAAAGGCGTGGAAAAACCACGCCTTAGTATCTTACTACTCTCTCATCTATATCTTTTATACTATTACATCCTGTTAAAATCATTGCAGATTTTAATTCTCCTGCTATCTTGTCGATGTACGCCTTAACACCTTCTTCTCCACCACCAAAGGATGCAGTTACAAAAGGTCTTCCAATTAAAACAGCATCTGCACCAAGTGCTATCATCTTTAATACATCAACACCTGTTCTAACACCACCATCTGCAAGAATTGTAATCTTACCCTTTACTGCCTTTGCAATCTCTGGTAGAACTTCTGCAACCCCAGGTGTATGGTCTAATACTCTTCCTCCGTGATTGGATACAACAATAGCACTTGCTCCTGTCTCAACAGCAAGCATTGCATCCTCAACAGTCATAACTCCCTTTAATATAAATGGTAATTTAGTTGATTCAACAAGTTCCTTAATTTCTTCAACTGTTTTAGGACCCACTGGTTTTCCATAAAGTGCCAAAGTTATAAGACCTGCTGCATCAATATCAACTCCAACAGCAAATACGCCAGCATCCTCTGCCATTCTAATTTTTGAAATTATATTTTTATTCTCCCAAGGTTTTATAATTGCAATTCCTTGTCCTCCTGCCTTTTTTAGCTCCTCTAAATTAGTTGGTAAAAAAGCATCCACAGCAGTATCCCCAACAATAGGATATATTCCTCCATTTAAACATCCGTTTATTACCCAGGAAATATATTCTCTTTCTGTAAACTTTCCACCCATATTAAGTGTTGTTCCAGATACTGGTGCTGCCATAACTGGAATTCTTAATTTCTTACCAAATAATTCTATTGAAGTATCTGGATCTTTGGCACTGTGTATAACCCTCATATTTACTTTAACCCTATCAAGTGCCTCATAGTTTGCTAAAAATGCACTTCCTGTACCTGTCCCACCCATTCCTGGGACTTCTCCAGCACAAACCTTACCATTACAAACACTGCAAACTCTACAGCTTCCATTTAAATTTTCCTTTGCTTTTTTTAGTATCTCTTTGTAATCCATATTAATCCCCCATTCATATTTTATTTTTTTCAATTATTTCACCATTATCTAAATTAACAAATACTATGTAGCCATCCTCATAATATGCAAGCGAAGGAATACCATCACCCTTTGGCACTGATACACTTCCTGGATTTACAATTACAGAGTTTTTATACTTTTCAAATCTTCTTATATGCGTATGTCCTAAAACCATAACGTCAATTTTAAATCTATCAATTATCATTTTTATTTCATCATCGCTATATTCGTGACCGTGATTAACCATAAACCTTACTCCATCCTTTTCATAAAACACAACCGGAGTAAAAACAGGATACTCTAAGACCATTAAATCTACCTCTGCATCACAATTGCCTCTTGAAATAATAAGTTCTTTTTGGTTACTTTTTAGTTCCTCTATCAAACCTTGAGGATTATAACCATCTAAAATTGGATTTCTTGGTCCGTGATATAACACATCACCTGCACAAAGAACAACATCTGCATCCTTTAAAAGTTCCATTGCTCTTTTAAACCTATGTGGATAACCATGAATATCGCTTATGAAGCCTATTTTCATATCGTATCCTCCTCCCTTTTTTTACTCATAACAATAAGGTTATGGTATTTTCCATTCTTATATATTCTATCTCTAAGTTCACCTTCAAATTCAAAACCAAGTTTTCTATATAGATTTAATGCTGCTTTATTATCACTTAGAACATTAAGATACACAAGGTTCATATTCATTTCATTAAATATAAAATCAAGCCCTGTTCTTAAGGCATCTTCACCTAATCCCTTTCCCCTTTGATTTTTATCATAAATCACTATACCAATCTCACAGTTTCTATATTCCCATTTTATTTTATCTATAATAAAAAGTCCTATCGGCTTTCTGTCCTGATTATCTATAACAAAAACTCTTTTATTACTTTCTTCCTCTGAAGACAATACATAAGAATCTGCATATCGTTTTGACAATGGATAAATGATATCTAAATTTAAATTAGTTTCCCTATCATTTAGCCAAGCTGATATCATTCTTGAATCCTCAAGTTCTACTGCCCTTAAAAAAACTTTTTTCCCCGCAAGCAATATAACACCTCCCTTTTCATTTAGCATAATTATACCATAAAAAAACAAAGACTGCCTTAGGTTTTTCCTGAATGGCAGTCTTTTAAACTTAATTAGTTCTTTCTTAGGTATTTATAAACTGGAAGTCCAACTAATGTTACAACAACACCATAAAGTGCATAAGTTGTATTTGTAAGAAGTGTATTTATTAATATAAATACTCCTCCTGCTACACCAATTAGTGGTATTATTGGGAATAGCGGTACTTCATATGGTCTGTGTAGATGTGGGAAATTCTTTCTTAAAATAAACACACCTGCAACAGCCATAGTAAAGAATATCCAAAGCACGAATACAACAAGTTCAGTTAAAATATCAAAGGATCCTGTTGCAACATAAATGATAGTCATTACAAATGTTAAAACCATTGCATTAACAGGGGTTCCATACTTTTCATTTTCCTTTGATAAAACTTCATGATAAGGAAGAAGTCTTTCCTTAGCCATTGCATAAGGAACTCTTGTACCTGTTAATATATATCCATTTAATGCACCAAATATTGATATTAATATTCCTGCTGATATAAATGCTGCTCCGCCTTCTCCAAATAGAACCTTTGCTACATCTGATGCAGCCTTCTTAGAAGCCATTATTTGTTCAACTGGAAGTACATTTATTAATGCAACATTTACTGTTATATATGCAACCATAACAAGTAATAGTCCGCCTATTATAGCTCTTGGTAGGTTTTTACCTGGGTTTTCTATTTCACCAGCAATATTTCCTACATTTATCCAGCCATCGTATGCCCAAAGTGTTCCAAGTATTGCAGCACCAAATCCTGCTGTTGTACTTGCATTAGACACTATTGGAGTAAAATTGTGTGCTTGACCTTTTATTAGTCCAAATATTACTAATACGAATATTGGAAGTAGCTTTGCAACTGTTGCTACTGATTGAAGCTTTCCACCAAACTTAGTTGAAAGCATATTTACTACCATCAAAAATCCTATAACTCCAACTGCCAATAGCTTTTGTTGAAAATCTGTTAAATCAACAAAGGCAGTTGCTTGAGTTGCAAATACTATACCAAGTGCAGCCATTGAACCTGGTATGTATACTAATGTCTGTACCCATCCTAATAGGAAGGCCCATCTTTCACCATATAATTCCTTAAGATAAGCAAAAAGTCCACCTGTCTTTGGAATTGCCGCTGCTATCTCTGCAACAGTAAGTCCTGCAGCCATTGTTATGATTCCACCTACTACCCAAGCAAGTATTCCAAGTCCCGGTGCTCCAGCATCAGTAAAAACCTTTGCAGGCTTAAAGAAAATACCTGAACCAATTACAACACCAATTACTACTGCTATTGCTTCGATAAGTCCTAAGCTCTTTTTTTGTTTTACTTCAAAATTTTGTTCCTTTAAAGCTTGCATCCTACCCTTCCTTCCTCTGTATTTCGTTATTTTTTTACTTTTTTCGACTTTATTATTTTACTAAAAAGAATGATTTATTTCAATATAGTTTTCTTAAAAAAATTTTAATAATCAATTTTCACAATATTCTCTAATATTGTATCATCTATATCCTCTTCTGTATAAACCTTAATGCCATTTTGAATTAAAAGCTCTGCCGTTACTCCATTTCCCTTTTTTAGCTTACCACTAAAACTTCCATCATATATTAATCCACATCCACAGGATGGACTTTTTGATTTTAATATTGCAATTTTTGCGTTATATAACTCTGCTATCTTTAATGCTTCATAGGCTCCCTTTATAAAGTTTTGTGTTACATCTTCTCCACATGTATTTAATACTTTTCCTTTGCCTTCTAATACCTCTTTTGCATCCTCTGCCTGTATTTCTGCTGGTTTTCTTGGAGTACTAAGCCCTCCTAATTGTTCTGGGCAAATAGGTATTAAACTATGTTTTTTCATTAATTCTATTACCCTGTTATTTTTATTATCACCCCCACTATATTTACAGCATACACCTAACAAACATGCACTTACTAAAATCATAAAACCACTCCTTAGATATTTTACAATTTATATTATATTTCGACACTTTTCAATAATTTAGTCAAAAACTTAATATAAATTTTTCTTAATGATTTTTAATATTAACTTAAAAAATAAACTTTATATAGCATAAAGGGCTGTCTTTATTTAAATCTTTGACAGCCCTTCAAACTATTTCAATTCAACAATTGTAACGCCACTACTACCTTCACTAATATCTCCCATACGCATTGATTTTACATATTGATGCTTTCTTAAAGCCTGTTTTATTCCCTCTCTTAAGGCTCCAGTTCCTTTACCATGTATTATTCTAACCGAATTTAGTCCAGCAAGATATGCATCATCTAAATACTTGTCTAAATTGTATAGTGCCTCATCTACCGTTTGACCTCTTAAGTCTATTTCTGTTGATATATTTTGTGCCTTTTGTTTTATTATATTAGAAACTCCTGACTTTTTAACTTCCTTTTTATCCTGTTCTACCCTCTTTAACTTGTTTAAAGGAACGTTCATCTTTATAATTCCAATTTGTACTTGCACCTCTCCCTTTGAATCAGGCTTTGATAGAACAACACCCTTTTGGGAAACTGTTGTTACAAATACCTTTTCTCCTATATTTACATCCTCTAATGCTTCAAATTCTTCTTCCTTCTTTTCAACAGACTTTTTATTTAACTCCTCTATATTTTCCTTAAGTTTTCTTCTTGCCTCTTCTGCCTGCTTTAAGGATATTGCTTCGCTGTTTTTCTTTAATTCCACAAGCTCCTTTACAATTGAATCTGCCTCAAACTTTGCCTGCTGTAATATTCTTCTTGCCTCTTCTTGTGCCTTTCTTATAATATTTTCTCTTTGATTATCAAGTTTAAACTTCCTTTCAGATAGCTGCTTCTTTATTTCAAGAGATTCCTTCTTTATAGCTTCAATCTCCTCATATTCCTTCTCAAGCTGTATTGTTTTGTTTTGAAGTGCCTGTATTACATCCTCAAATCTTGCTGCATCCTTTGAAATTTTCAATTTTGCATTTTCAATAATTTCATTACTAAGTCCAAGCCTTTTTGATATTTCAAAGGCATTAGATTTTCCTGGAATTCCAATTAAAAGCCTATAGGTTGGTCTTAAGGTTTCTACATCAAATTCAACACTTGCATTTTCAAACCCTTCCTTCTCCATAGCAAAAACCTTAAGCTCACTATAGTGGGTAGTTGCAACTATCTTTGCACCCTTTTCAAAAATATACTCAAGTATAGACATAGCAAGAGCTGCACCCTCTGTTGGATCTGTTCCAGCCCCAAGCTCATCGACAAGAATTAGGGATGTTTCATCAACTTCCTTTAATATATTTACTATATTAGTCATATGAGAAGAGAAGGTTGATAGGCTCTGCTCTATGCTCTGCTCATCACCTATATCAGCAAACACCTTATTAAATACAGACACCTGCGAACCATATGATGCTGGAATCGCAAGTCCTGCCATAGCCATTAGGGTTAAAAGTCCTGTTGTCTTTAAAGTTACAGTTTTTCCTCCTGTGTTAGGACCTGTTATAACAAGTGCCTTATAGGTATCCCCTAATTTAACATCAATCGGCACCACAACATCTTTATCTATCAAAGGATGTCTTGCCCTTTTTAAATTAATAAGCCCTCTTTGGTTGATCTCTGGAACTATTGCATCTAAATCAAGTCCAAATCTTCCCTTTGCTAATATAAAGTCAATATAGCCTATGTTTAAATTATTATGTTCCAACATATCTGCATTATCTGCGACCTTTACACTTAACTCATAAAGAATTCTCTCGACCTCCTGCTTTTCCTTAAGCATAAGTTCCTTAATTTCATTATTAAGTTCAACTACAGCCATAGGCTCAATAAATAGTGTTGAACCACTTGCAGATTGGTCGTGTACAAGTCCTGGAACATGACCTTTAAATTCAGCCTTTACAGGAAGAACATATCTATCTCCCCTCAAAGTTATAATTGGGTCCTGAAGATATTTAGAATATCCCTGAAGCATTGACTGAAGTTTTTCCTTAACCTTTGCATTTTTATCCCTTATTGCTCTTCTTATGCTATATAGCTTTTCACTTGCTCTATCTGATATCTCAGATTCGCTTATTATCTTGGTTTCAATTTCACTTTCAAGTCCCTTTATCATAACTAATGATTCAACTATTTCATATATAATAGGGCATATTTCCTCCTTATTTCCGTCCTTCATAAACTCCTTTAGCTGTCTTGTACATTTTAATAGAGAATTTACCCTTAAAAGTTCAATAGGTTGAAGAGTATACCCCATCTTTGCCCTCTTTAATGTATCCTGCAAATCATAGGTAACGCCAATAGGTAAACTACCCCATTTTAAAACAACCTCAAATCCTTCCTTTGTTTCCTCAAGCCTTTCTCTAACCTCGTGAACATTGCTTGAGGGTTTTAAATCTCTTATCATTTTTTTTGCAATTTCAGTTGTAGCTCTCTTCTCCAGCATATCTATTATTTTGTTATATTCAAGTATCCTTAAAGTTTTTTCATTCATATAACCCATCCTTCCTTATAAAACACCTCTATAATAATGTCCTTTAGTAATTTTTCCCTTCAGCATATCTAAAACTTCTTTTACACTATCTGTCTGCATAAATTCACTATTGTTTAACATATCAACAGCCTCTCTAAAGGCCCTTGATATCTTTTTTGCCTCATCTACCTTTTCATCTAAAAACTGAACAACTAAATATTTTGCTCCAGTCTTATCTATTTCCCTTATATCCTCTAACATACATAAAATCTTTGAATTGTAGATGTGATTTCTACAATATCTATCAGGTATAATTAAAAATTCCTCATTCATCCTATCCTTTAGATAATGTATTTTATTTTGGCAAACCAACTTGCAGTCCTCTCTTCCTTCATCCTTTGAACTTCCAATAAAGCACTGTCTTGAAACCATCATTTTTATTCTACCATATACAAAGAGCATTGTATCTATATTTGTACAATCAATCAAATCCTTTATTTCCTTTAAGTTTAGTTCATTTGAAATAAAGCTTCCTGCATTGTTAAGCACTTCAGTTGAAACCGAATTAAATATATTAAATCCCTTATCAAGCTTTACATCAAATCCGTTCTCCATTAAATATTTATAAATACCTAAATTACCACAAAGAGCAACTTGCACACCTTTATCTTTTAGGCCTTTTATTTTATCTTTGATTTTCCTTTCTTCTTCTAAAACAATTTCAGGTATCCATAGTTTTATATTAAAACCTTTATCTATTAATGAATTTATATCTCCATTGTTTATTCTTAAGTCGTCTCCTCCAAAGTAGACTTCATCAAAATACTCATAAACCTCTTCAACTATATCCTGTCTTCCTGTAATCAGTATTAATTTCTTTTTATCCTGTTTAATTTTCTTTTCTAAGTTGAACTCTATTTTAACCTCTTGCTTTTTATTTTGTTTTTTATCTAAAAGCTTTTGGATAGCATCTCTTCTTATAGAATTTATCCTCGAAACGGGTATTATCACATCTTCATCTAAATCTGCCTTCAAATTTGTTAATACATATGGAGTATCCTTTGTTTTTGATAGGCTATCCTTTAATTTTTCTAAGGTAATTGGCTTATTTACTGCAATCTCTGGAGGTTCTGATGTAATTTCAACCTCATCTCCATATATATCCCTAATTCTTAAAACAACATCTTCATTTTTTTTTATCTTTATATATGCATCAATAGGTACTCTTTTTATCTCTTTCCCTTCAAAACTCTCCTTTGCCCTATTTATAAGCTCTATATCGGAGGTTTTATAGAGTATATCTCCCTTTTTTGCTCCCCTTAAATAAAACTCAACCTCATCTTTAAAGGATGCATTTTTAACTACCCTACCATCCTTTTTCATATTCGCAACAACAACACCAACACCTCTATCAAAAACTTCAACACCATCACCATCATTAAGTGGAGCATCAAGTTTAACTTTTGCAAAATCCCCCTTAACGCTAATTACCCTTCCAAGATATGTACCCCAATTTCTCGGCTTTTTATAGCTCATCATTTCACTGCCTTGTCTTTTAAACATAAAGGCAGAGGTAAATCCTCCTCTATTGAATATTTGGGTTACATCCCGTATATGGGACTTTTCAAGTTTCCCATCGATAGCCGCCCTGTATGCAGAAACTACAGTTGCAACATATTCTGGCCTCTTCATTCTTCCTTCTATTTTTAAAGAATACACCCCAAGTTCCTTTATTTTATCTATAAATTCCAAAGTTGATAAATCCTTTGGGCTTAAATGATATGCTTTATTATTGTGGAGCCTGTATTCTAACCTACAAGGTTGTGCACATCTTCCACGATTTCCACTTCTTCCTCCTATTATGCTGCTCATTAGACATTGACCTGAAAAGCTTATACACAGTGCTCCGTGCACAAACATCTCAAGCTCTGCTCTTGAGTTTTTTGATATATGTTTTATTTCATCAAGCGATAGCTCCCTTGATAAAACAACCCTTTTTACTCCTAAATCATAGAGCATTTCAACTGTATCTAAATTATGAGCAGTCATTTGAGTACTTGCATGAACCTCAAAATCTGGAAGATATTTTCTTAAAAGATGTAAAAAACCTAAATCCTGTACAATTAATGCATCAACACCAATTGAATATAAAAAGGAGGCATACTCAAGTGCTCCTTTTAATTCTGTGTTCTTTAAAAGAGTATTTATAGTAACATAAACCTTTACATTATATGCATGACAAAATCTTACCGCTTCTACAAGTTCTTCTCTATCAAAATTTGCTGCACTTTGCCTTGCTGAAAACTCCTTCCCACCTAAATAAACTGCATCTGCTCCGTTTAAAACAGCAGCCTTCAAGCTCTCCATATCACCTGCTGGTGCCAATAGTTCCAACATATATATCTCTCCCTTAACTTTTGTAACAAATTAATTATACACTATTTATACAATTTTACAATTATATTAAAAGATATGTAAATTTACTTTTGGAAAATCTAAAGAATAATTTACATAAGAAAAAGGCTGCCTTAAGCAGCCTTTTTAGCAATCAAGAGGTATTCCTTCAATTAATATATCTTGATCTACTCCTAATTTATCAAGAACATCTACAAATAGGCTGAGTAGTATTTCTGTTGCACCCTGTGGTGCATGGATACCATTTAATTGCCATGTTTGACCTGTTGAAGTATGACCTACTGCATGATTTGTATATGGGCAATCATTTAATATATCATATTCTGGTTTAATTGCTTTTATTAATAAGTGTGATTGTATAGTTGGGTCATCAAAACATTCTGGTGGTATAGGAGCATCAAATTCTGTTAATGGTACATCCTTTACCCATTTAAATTTTGGATTTGTTCCTATTCCAATAATTTCTAATGTTTCACCATAACCTATAGTTTGTGGTACATTCATTGCAGATATAAAACAAGCAGTAGGATATGCCTTATATACATCATCTGGAAGAACAACTATACCAAAACTATTGTCTTCGTATTTTACCCAAAGTACTACCTTAAATGTTATTGTAAGTCTTGCCTTATGGTTACAAATTATCTCCTGTGTTGCTGTCCAGTCAGTTATCTTTACTTCATTAATGCATTTAATTCCGTATGCATCTTCACCAATTACCTTTTTGTCAACACAAAAATGAAGTGGTACTTTTTTATCATTTGGTGCTGGTGGATTTCCTGCTATTTCTTCTGCAAATAATATTTGTTCTTCGTTTGCATACTTTGCCAATATTCTCTTTACATAAATGTCAAGTTGCTGTGGTGTTCCATTCCTTAAGAGGTCCTCCATATATTTCCCTCCCTAAATTATTCCATAAATTCAAATTCTAATTTATACTATGCAACTTATATGTTTTGTGTGATTTTATCTTCCAAAAAATCTGAAGGAACCTGAACTTTTTTTCTCTAAATTATTTATTTTATCAAGCATAATTTTAATAGTTTCATTTAGAATTAAGATTTGTGAATCAAAAAGCCTTCTCTGCTCATCTACACGATTATTTACCTGCTGCATTATGTCCTCTATGTTCTTTTTAAAAGTATCAACAGACAAACTTAAATTGTTTATGCTATCTTTTAAATTGTCAATGATTTCATCTTTTTTTTCAACTTCCTCTCTTTTTAAATTTTCTACGTATGCTTTTTTTAAAGTATCTATCTGTCGTTTAAGTTCCTCCATCTCTTCGTTTAGCCTATTAATCTTACTACTAATATCATCAAATATGCTTTCACTTTGAGACTTTATTACCTTTTGCCAGCCTGTATTAAATTCATATTGAACTTGGGTTGGGTCTTTACGTGCCAATATTCCATCCTCCAAAGCATGGTTTATTATATAATATTCATAATTGTGTTTTATTGACACAAAAAAATAGGGCCTTTGCCCTATTTTCTTAAAAACTCAAGTATTTTCTTTCCTATACCTATTTTTTCCTTTTGAGACTCACCTATCATTTCCGTCTTTTCTTTTTTTAATCTTTTTATTTCATCAAGTGCCCTTGCATTCTCTACCTCTAATAATGAACATTTCTTTCTTTCCTTGTCCAATTTTTCTTCTAAATCCTTTATCTTTTCAGTAAGCCTTGTACACTCTAAGGACAAATTGGTCTCCTTTATTTTTTCATTTTGCAATTCAGAATTTAATACTCCAATTTCGGCCTTATGTCTCTCTATTTCTCTTTTTAAAAAATGATTTTCTTCTTCTATTTCCTTTAGTCTGTTAGACAATGTTTTAACTATGTTATCTAAATTACCTATGACATCCTTTATATCCATATCGTCAAGTCCAACAGCAACCTGCAAATATGCCTGCATCTCATCTATTTCTTTAATCATAAGGCACCTCTCCACTAAAAGATTAATAATAATAGAGCCTTCTCCTAATATAGACAAAGTATCATAGTCTAAATTTATATCATATTTAAAATTAATTTTTTTGAGTTTAATTACATAATCAAGCTCTATAAAATCTAAAAATGCTACACTTGGTTCAAAGTATTCCTTAAACACCTTTACACTATTTTCAAAATTATAGGTCAGCGTATATTTTTCAAGTGTATTACCATTTAAAACCTCAAGTGTTAGAATACATTCTATAAGAAGCTCGATATCAAAATACTTTGTATTTCTCTTTACATTTTTAACCTTAACCCTTTCATTATGTGAAATTAAATTCTTTACCTTTACTCCATTTTCAAAATGTACTTTCTTATGTATAATTAAATGATTTTTGTTATAACGTGATTTTATTATCTTAGACTGGACTAAATTCATATAAATACCAATATACTTGCTATGTATAATATATATTCATTATTTTTAAATTTTATGTACCAAAAAAGGGCTAAACGCCCTTATACACTCCTCTTTTTACTTTGTAGTTCTTTAAAATCCTTTAAATCCTTTTTAACTCTTACAAGTTCAATCTGGCTTTCAAGAAGCTGTTCTTTAACACTATTTAGCATCTCTTTAGTTTCCTTTAGTTCTCTTTCTGCTTCTTCGTTTCTTTCTCTTAAAAATGCATTTTCCTTTAAAAGTGCCTCATATTCCTTTATTTTCTCTTCATACTCTGCCTTTAGCTTATTTATACCTTCGCTATATTCCTTTTCCTTTAAACTTACCTCTTGTAGTTTTGACTTGGCAGAATTATTTTCTTCTATTACTTTTTTAAATTCTTCATAAAGTGTTCTATATCTCTCCTCTGCTTCTCTTAATTTTTCAGTTGGAACAACCGTACTCTGTCTTAATTTTTCCATTTCCTTCTTTAATTTAAACATCTCATCTGTTACTGTTAAAGCAGTTAATACAGCAGAGGAAGTAGTGTTATGTTTTGGATTGCTTGAAAGTATCTCCTTAATCTTTTTATCAACAAAATTTGCAATGGAAAATAAGTAATCCTCTGAATCTTCACCCATCAATGTATATTCTACGCCATTTATCTTAACAACAACTTTATTAACCATACCAAGCACCCTTTCAAGTTTAGATAGACTTAATTACTTATATTTTACATTAATTTATTTTACATTACTATACCTTTTTTTGTTTTCTATAAAAAAAACTTAGATAGGTTACCCTATCTAAGTTTTGCCTCAAGCTTTTCCTCAAGTTCCTTAACAATTGCATTATGAACTTTATTTATTTCCTCATCTGTTAAAGTTCTATCTTCTACTCTGTAGACAATTGAGTAAGCAACGCTCTTAAATCCTTCTGGTATTTGTTTACCCTTATATACATCGAAAAGTTTTATCTCTTCAATAATTCCCTTGCCCTGCTTTAGCATTATATCCTCAATCTTTTTAACTTCAACCTCATCCTTAACTAAAAGTGCTATATCTCTTAAAACTGCTGGATACTTTGGTAGTAGCTTATATTTCTTTTCTGTCTTTGATGCTTCAAATAATGTTGCTAAATCAATCTCAGCAATATACACTCTTGTTTCTAAGTCATAGTTTTCTAAAACATCTGGATGAACTTCACCTAAAACACCAGCATATCTTTTTCTAACTAATAACTTTGCACATCTTCCTGGATGGAATATAGTGTTTTGGGATTCTCTTTCAAATTCTGCCTTATCTACTGATAAAACATTAACTAAGTTTTCCACAATTCCCTTTAAGTTAAAGAAATCAACATCTCCTGCAATAGCAATACAAAGCTTATATCTTTCATCAGGCAATTCTTTACCAACATTCAAGTAAACTTTACCTATATCAAATAACCCTACTTCCTTATTATCCCTTAAAATATTTCTCTGCATAACCTCAAGCATTGATGGAATTAAAGTTGTTCTCATAACACTAAAATCTTCACCTAAAGGATTTGATATAGTTACTACCTTTCTAAGCTCATCATCAGAAGGTAAATTTATCTTATCAAATACCTTAGGACTAAAGAAGGAATATGTTAAAGTTTCATATAGTCCTGATGAAACCATTGTTCTTTTTACAGTCTCAATTAATTTTTGTTCCTTTGTTATCTCTGCTTCAACTGCCTCACCTACAATCTTTTGTGTAGGAATTATATCGTATCCATAAAGTCTTGCTATTTCCTCTGCAACATCCTCTTTTATCTTAACATCCTGTCTAAAGGTTGGAACCTTTATTATTAGCTCATCCTGAGCTTCAACCTCCATCTCAAGGCGTTGAAGCATATTAACCATATCATTAGTATCTATGTCTGTTCCTAAGAAATTGTTTATCCATTTTGGACTTACATTAACATAGTGAGGTTCTAATTTTTGTTCATAACAGTCAATAACTCCACCTACAACCTCTCCAACCTTTAGTGTTTCAAATAGGTGACAAGCTCTTTTTAAAGCAGTTTCAACAAGATTTGGATCTAAATCCTTCTCAAATCTTGATGAAGCCTCAGTTCTAAGTCCCAATTTCTTTGAAGTTAATCTTGTTGTTACTCCATCAAAGTTTGCACACTCAAGTACTATTGTTTTTGTGTCCTCTGTAACCTCAGAGTTTTGTCCTCCCATTACACCAGCAATTGCAACTGTCTTTTGTGCGTCATTTATTGTTATCATTGAACTATCAAGCTGTCTCTCAATACCGTCTAATGTAGTAAACTTTTCATCCCCTGCCATTTTAACAACTATTTTTTTACCTTCTATATTTTCATAATCAAAGGCATGCATTGGCTGTCCAAGTTCTAACATTACATAGTTTGTAATATCAACTACATTATTTATTGGTCTAACCCCTGCCTCTTGTAATTTTGCCTGCATCCATTCAGGAGAAGGACCAACCTTTATATTCTTTATCATTTTTGCCATATATCTTCTACATAGCGGAGTTTTAACTTCAACTTTTAAATAGTCATTTATGTTTTCTCCATTCTCATTAAAACTTACATCTACCTTTTTTAATTCACACCCAAAGGAGGCTGCTGTCTCTCTTGCTATTCCATATACTGAAAAACAATCTGCCCTATTTGATGTTATTTCAAAGTCAATTACTCCTCCATTGAGCCCAAGTATCTCCTTAATATCTACACCAATTGGTGTATTTTCATCTAATATCATAATACCGTGAACTGAATCTTCATCTACAAGACCAAGTTCTGCTTCTGAACACAACATTCCGTTTGATTCAACACCTCTTAATTTACCCTTTTTAATCTTTACTCCACCAGGAAGTGATGATCCGTGAAGTGCAACTGGTATTATATCTCCCTCTTTTATGTTGTCAGCACCTGTTACTATCTGTATAACCTCATCCTTTACATCCACTTGGCATACTGTTAATTTATCTGCATTTGGATGTTTTTCTGTCTTTATTATTTTACCTGTCACTACTTTGTCTATTTCCTTACCATTTTCTATAACTTCCTCAACCTTTGAACCCGTTAAAGTTAACTTTTCTGCAACTTCGTTTATATCCTTATCTAAATCCACATATTCAAGTAGCCAATTAAATGGAACCTTCATACTATCCCTCCTTAAAACTGCTTTAGAAATCTTACATCGTTTTCGTAGAATAATCTAATATCATCTATTCCATATTTAATCATTACAATTCTTTCAAGCCCAAGTCCAAAGGCAAAACCACTGTAAACTTCAGGATCTATTCCACCTGCTCTTAATACATCTGGATGAACCATTCCACAACCTAATATTTCTATCCATCCTGAACCTTTACATACTCTACATCCTGTTCCACCACAAACAAAACAAGATACATCTACTTCTGCAGATGGTTCTGTAAATGGGAAATGGTGAGGTCTAAATTTTGTTCTTGTTTTTTCTCCAAACATTCTCTTAGCAAAGGCATCTAATGTTCCCTTTAAGCTTGCCATTGTAATTCCTTTGTCAACTACAAGCCCCTCTACTTGATGGAAAATTGGTGAATGTGTTGCATCTGCAGTATCTGATCTATAAACTCTACCTGGTGCAATAATTCTTATTGGAGGCTTTTTATTTTCCATTACTCTAATTTGAACAGGAGATGTTTGTGTTCTTAAAACCACATTTTGATTTATGTAGAAGGTATCCTGTTCATCCCTTGCTGGATGATTTTTAGGTATGTTTAGAGCCTCAAAGTTATAATAGTCAAGCTCAACCTCTGGACCTTCAGCAATTGAAAATCCCATACCAATAAATATTTCTTTTATTTCATCTAAAGCTTTAGTAAGTGGATGGAGTCCACCTATTTTATTTGCCCTACCAGGCATAGTTACATCTATAGTTTCCATTGACAGTCTTAGATTCTTTTCCCTCTGCTTTATTCCCTTTAAAGTCTCTTCTATTGCTGCCTCAATTTCTTCTCTTACCTCATTTGCTATTTTACCTACTATTGGTCTCTCTTCTGGTGATAGCTGTCCCATTCCTCTTAGAATAGTTGTAAGTTCTCCCTTTTTACCAAGATACTTAACTCTTAACTCATCTAACATTTGGCTATTTTGGCATTCTTTTAACTTTAAAAGAGCCTCTTCCTTTATTTGTTGTAGCTTTTCCCTCATTTTACTACTCCTTTCTAATAAATTTTCCAAACAAAAAACCCTTCATCCCAAAAAAGGGACGAAGGGAACTCTTCGCGGTACCACCCTAATTGGCCTAACTGGCCCACTCATTAAAATAACGGTTACACCGTTCTACCCTACTTTAGTTTCAGGCAGAAAGCTCCAGAGGGAAACTTCAACTAATCCTTCTGCAGACAGGCTCTCAATCTATGGCCCATCCTCCCTGTGCAGGGTATTAGCCTACTTGCCTCCTTCACAGCCTTTACTTTTTTGCTTATTATAACATAATATTCATTTAAGTGTAAATATAAATTTATAATCTTTGTCTTACAGCTTCATATATTATTACAGCTGCCGCAATTGAAGCATTTAATGATTCTGCTCTTCCAAGCATAGGAATTTTTATTTTTTTATTGCAGAGCATTGTATCCTCTTCTAACATACCATTTGCTTCATTTCCAATAACTATTGATGTCTTTTCATTAAAATCTGTTTTATATAAATCTTCTCCATCTAAGGTTGTTGCATATATATTGAACCCCTTAGAATATAAATCCTCTGCTGCCTCCTTAAAGGAATCAAAATACACTATAGGTAAATGAAAAATTGACCCCATAGTTGATCTTAATGTTTTATCATTATAAACATCTACAGTTCCTTTAATTATATATACTGCATCAACATTAGCAGCATCACAGGTTCTTATTATTGTTCCTAAATTCCCAGGGTCCTGTACCTTATCAACAACTACAACAAAGCTTAATTCTCCTTTTAATTCAATATTAGGTTTTTTTACAACTGCAACTACACTTTGTGGTGTTGTTGTATTTGTTAATTCCTTTATTGTTTTTTCATCTACTTCATACTTTGGTATGCTATTTTCAAGAACCCTTTCATGACCTTTAAGTTCATAAATTTGGCTGCTGTAAAAAATACATTCAACTAATCCCTCTAAAATAGCTTCCTCAACAAGCCTAATGCCCTCTACTAAAAACTTATTTTCAATCTCTCTATACTTTTTCTGCTTAAGTTTTAATGCACTTTTAACAAGACTGCTATCCCTTTTTATAACCATATAAACTACATCCTTTGCATTTCTATATTTTTAATATCATCAGTTCCACCAATTACAACCAAAATATCTCCTTTCTTAATTACATCTTCTGCAGCTGGGGATATGTTAATATCATTTCCTCTCTTTATAGCCATTACATTTATACCATATCTGGTCCTGAAGTTTAGTTCCTTTAAAGTCTTATCTTCCCATTCCTCAAGTGCTGTAACTTCCATAATACTATAATCAGGTGATAGCTCTATATAGTCTAATATATTAGATGAACATAGGTTGTGGGCTACCCTAATTCCCATATCTCTTTCTGGGAATACAACCCTGTCTGCACCTATTTTATATAAAACTTTTGCATGAAGTTCATTTTGTGCCTTCGCTATTACATATTTAACACCAAGTTCCTTAACAAGAAGCGTAACAAGTACACTTGACTGTACATCAGAACCTATAGTTATAACTGCAATGTCAAAATTTCTTATCCCAAGTGATTTTAATGTTGCCTCATCTGTTGCATCTGCTTGAACTGCATGGGTTACATGGTCTGAAATGTCCTGGACAACCTCTTCATCAATATCTATTGCCAAAACCTCGTGACCTAATGAATAAAGAGTCTTTGCAATACTTGATCCAAATCTTCCAAGACCTATCACTACAAACTGTTTTGACTTCATTTTTAAAACCTCCCAATTAGCCTATTAATATCTTGTCTTCAGGGTATTTAATTAAGTTTGTTGCTGTTTGTTGTTTATGAGCTATTGCCATCGTAATTGTAAGTGGACCTACTCTTCCTATGTACATTGTTAGTATGATTATAATTTTACCAATCAAAGTTAGCCTTGTTGTAAGCCCTAAAGTTAATCCCACAGTGGCAAAGGCTGATGTTGCCTCATATAGATATTCAATAAAATCTCCATGTTGTACAATTGAAAGAACCATCGTAACAAATGTTACTATTGTAAAACTTATAAAAGCTACTGCAAGTGCTCTATATACATAGCTCTTATTTATTCTCTTTTGATATATTTCTGTATCCTCTTTACCTTGCACAACTGCAACAACAGTCATAAAAAGTAAAAATGCTGTTGACGTTTTTATACCTCCACCAGTTGAACCAGGAGATGCACCTATAAACATTAATACTATGGTTAAAAACTTACCTGCTGTTGTCATATCTGATGTAGATATTGTATTAAAGCCTGCTGTTCTTGGGGTAACTGCAGCAAATAAACTTGCTAATATTTTGCCTTTAAAATTCAACGAACCTAACGTTTTAGGGTTAGCGTATTCTAATAAAAAGAATGCAATAGCTCCAATCACTATCAAAAAGGCTGTAGCTGATAGAACAACTTTAGCATGTAATGACAACCTTCTTGTTTTTCTATAGTTTAAAACCTCTGTTAAAACAGCAAAACCAATTCCACCTGTAATAATTAAAGTCATAATTGTTAAATTTATTACCGTATTATCAACATAGGGAGTCAAACTTTGAAAGCCTCCAATAAGGTCAAAGCCAGCGTTACAAAAGGCTGATACTGAATGGAAAATCCCAAAGTATAATCCCTTTAAAACTCCATATTTAGGTATAAATTGTGTTGATAATGCTAATGCACCAAGCAATTCAATTGAAAAAGTTATTCCCATAACATATAATGCCAGTTTAACTACTCCCTGTATGTTAAAGGTATTATATGCCTCCTGCATAATAAGCCTTTCACGAAGTGAAATCTTCTTACCCAATATTAAAGCAATTAAGGTTGCAAAGGTCATAAAACCAAGACCACCTGTTTGGATTAAAAGCATAATTACTATTTGCCCAAATAAACTATAATGCGTACCCGTATCAACGGTTACCAATCCTGTAACGCAAACTGCTGATGTTGATGTAAATAGTGCATCTATAAAATTAGTTGGATTGCCATCTCTTGAGGATATCGGTAGTGAAAGCAAAATCGCCCCTAATAAAATTACAGCCGCAAAACCTAAAGCTAATATTTGAACTGGTTGAAATCTATAAAATTTAATTCCGTCTATCTTCTCTTTAATAAACATTTTAATTAACCTCCAATATTATACTACTTTAGTATAATACCAAAAAAATCATATTTTATACAAAAGCTAAAAGACCTGAAAATCAGGCCTTTTAGCTTAATTTATGTTATGAATTTACCTTTTCTTTAGCTATATTTACTAATTCTGCAAAAGCTGCTTCATCATTTACAGCTATTTCAGCAAGCATCTTTCTGTTGATGTTGATTCCTGCAAGCTTTAGTCCATTTATGAACTTTGAGTATGAAAGTCCATTTGCTCTTGCAGCTGCATTTATTCTTGCTATCCAAAGCTTTCTGAAATCTCTCTTCTTTAACTTTCTTCCTACATATGCTGTGCTTAGTGCTCTCATTACAGCTTGCTTTGCAATTCTGTAATTCTTGCTCTTTGCACCATAGTATCCCTTTGCAAGTTTTAATATTTTTCTACGTCTTTTATGTGAATGAACAGCTCTCTTAACTCTTGCCATTTTTTAAACCTCCTTTGCTTCTTATGCGTATGGTAGTAACTTTCTTACAATCTTGAATTCAGTCTTAGCAACGTAAGTTCCTTTTCTTAATTGTCTCTTTCTTTTTGAAGTCTTCTTAGTTAGGATATGTCTCTTGAAAGCGTGAGCTCTCTTGAACTTTCCATTTCCAGTTTTTCTATATCTTTTTGCTGCACCCTTATGAGTTTTCATTTTAGGCATAGTTATTTCCTCCTCTCTTATTTTCAACCTTTCTTTGGTGCTATAACCATTGTCATATTTTTACCTTCTAATTTAGCTGGCTTTTCTATTTGTCCAACTTCTCTAATTTTTTCATAGAATCTATTTAAAATTTCTTCACCAAAGTGAGCATAATCAGCTTCTCTTCCTCTAAACTTTACAGTAACCTTTACCTTATCTCCATCCTTTAAGAACTTTTCAGCATTTTTAGCCTTTACATTTAAATCATGTTCTTCTATGTTTGGAGTTATTCTTACTTCCTTTACTGTAATTTGTTTTTGCTTCTTTTTAGCTTCTTTTTCCTTCTTTTGTTGCTCATAAACGAACTTTCCATAGTCCATTATTTTAGCAACTGGTGGTTCTGCCTTTGGAGCTATTAAAACTAAATCAAGTTGTCTTGCTTCAGCTATCTCAAGTGCCTGCTTTGTTGGCATTATTCCAAGCTGTTCTCCATCTGCAGTAACAACTCTAAGCTCCTTAGCTCTAATTTCCTCATTGATTAAATGTTCTTTATTAATAACATTCACCTCCTAATTTATTACAAAACAAAAACGGATGGACATACTCCATCCGCAAACATTCAACTTACCACTCATTTTAGACCTTACTACCTATGGCGTAAGGTGAGAAGCGGATGGCTTCTTCTTAACACTTAATTAATATAACACACTAATTATTATATGTCAATACATTTTTATAGTGTACTTATTTTTTTATCTATTTCTTCTCTAATCTTTGAAACAAACTCTTCAACGGCCATAGTACCCATATCTCCGTCTTTTCTTGAACGCACTGAAACATTTCCAGCTTCTAATTCTTTATCGCCAAGAATTAGCATATATGGTACCTTTTGAAGTTGTGCTTCTCTAATCTTGTACCCTATCTTTTCATTTCTTAAATCTGATTCAACTCTAATACCATTTTCCTTTAGTTTTTCCTCAAGCTGTCTTGCATATTCGTTTGCTCTGTCTGTTACTGGAAGTATTTTAACTTGAACTGGTGCAAGCCAAGTTGGGAAGGCTCCTGCATAGTGCTCAATTAATATTCCTATAAATCTTTCAATACTTCCAAAGATAACTCTGTGTATCATTACTGGTCTGTGCTTTTCTCCATCTTCTCCTATGTAATGTAAATCAAATCTCTCTGGCATTTGGAAGTCAAGTTGAATTGTTCCGCACTGCCATGTTCTTCCTAAACAATCCTTTAAGTGGAAGTCAATCTTTGGTCCATAGAAGGCTCCATCACCTTCATTTATCTTATATTCAAGTCCTGCAGCATTTAATGCATCAATTAGTGCATTTGTTGCATTTTCCCAATCTTCATCGCTTCCCATTGAATCCTCTGGTCTTGTTGATAATTCAACATGATATTCAAATCCAAATAACTTATATATATGGTCAATTAAATTAATTACACCTAAAACTTCATCCTTAATCTGTGTTGGAAGCATAAATATGTGTGCATCGTCTTGAGTAAAGCATCTTACTCTCATAAGTCCGTGTAGTGCACCTGAAATTTCGTGTCTGTGTACAAGTCCAAGTTCACCAAGTCTAAGTGGTAATTCTCTGTAGCTATGCATTTGGCTCTTATATACTAAAATACCACCAGGGCAGTTCATTGGTTTTACTGCATAATCCTGTTCATCTATCTTTGTAAAATACATATTTTCTTTATAGTGATCCCAGTGTCCTGAACGATGCCATAGAGCTTCATTTAATATTATAGGAGTTTTTATTTCCTTATATCCATTCTTTTGATGTACTTGTCTCCAGAAGTTTTCAAGTTCATTTCTAACTACCATACCCTTTGGTAGGAAGAATGGAAATCCTGGTCCTTCCTCCATTATTGCAAATAGTTCTAATTCCTTTCCTAACTTTCTGTGGTCTCTCTTTTTAGCCTCTTCAAGCATATTTAAGTATGCATCAAGTTCACTCTTTTTTGTAAAGGCTGTACCATAAACTCTTTGAAGCATCTTGTTCTTTTCATCGCCTCTCCAGTATGCTCCAGCTACTGATAGAAGCTTTATAGCCTTAACTCTTCCAGTTGATGGCACATGAGGACCTGCACAAAGGTCTACAAATTCTCCCTGCTTATAGAAGGATATCTCTTCTCCTTCTGGAAGCTCTTCTATTAATTCTACTTTATAATCTTCATTCTTTTCCTTCATAAATTGAATTGCTTCTTCTCTTGAAAGAGTAAATCTTTCAAGCTCATAATCTTCCTTTATTATCTTTTCCATTTCCTTTTCAATTTCAGCAAGCATATCTGGTGTTATAGCAAAATCCGCATCAAAATCATAGTAGAATCCATTGTCTATTGCTGGTCCTATTGCTAATTTTACATTTGGATATAATCTCTTAACTGCTTGTGCAAGTATATGGGAAGCTGTATGTCTTAACGCCCATCTTCCATCGGCATCATCAAATGTCAATATTTCTACTTGAGCATCTTTATCAATTGTCTTCATTAAATCAACAACTTCTCCATCAACCTTTGCAGCAAGAGCTGCCTTATAAAGTCCCATACCTATTTTTTTTGCAACTTCTTCTACTTTAACTGGCTGTTCAAATTCTAAAACTTTGCCATCCTTTAAAGTAACTTTAATCATACTACCCCTCCTTAAGCTTTTTTATGCAAATAAAAAAACCCTCATCCAAAAAATGGGACGAGAGTTCTCGCGGTTCCACCCAAATTGACCTGTAAGGTCCACTCATTAGCATTAACGCAGCTTCACGCCTATCCCTACTAAAATTCAGGTAGGAGCTTTGGGGTGGTTTTCAATCCTCCATGTTAAGGAAATCTTTCAGCCAGTGGATTTCCCTCTCTGATAACTGGGTTTGATTTACTCTTCCCCTTCATCGCCTTTTTATATTTTAATTAATATTATATTAATTGTCGCAAACTATGTCAATATAATATTGTTAATTGATTTACAAATTTCACATCCACTACAAATTTTTAATCTATCAGAAAAAATATTTTTTATTGTTTCAATTGTTTCTTGACTTTTTGAATTCTCAACACCATGAATTACTATATTCTGTGGTGCAAAGGTAATAAGTGCACTTATTAGCATATCGTGTATTGTTGCATCTATTTTAATATCCGATGAAAAGTCTTCAAAGAACTCAGATGTTATATTTTTATATTGTTTGTCATAGATTAAATAGTTACCATCCTTTTGTATTATAACATTAACAATTTCATACTTACTCTCCTGTATATCTACAAAATATTTTAAAAGCTTTATAAACTCACTGTATTCCTTTTCAATTATATATTCCTCTGTAATCTTTTCTACGATATTTTTTAAATCATTTGATAAGTTTCTCAATCTAAATGTAATAAAACCTTCTATGATAAGCTCCTTATTTTCATCTAGATACTCTTCTATTAATTTTAAAATAGTATTTTTTCTATTTATAATAAGCTGTATTCCATCCTGAGTAAATATACCTGTTCCATTTAGTGCCATAATACATTTTTCTTTTATAATCTGTGCATCCTCCTGTGATAAAAAATCGTAGTTGTTCTTTATAATTTTTTCTATCGAATCAGAATCATAATAATTTACTATATATTCGTATATAAGATTTGAAACATATATATAAAACATTTCACTAAAACTATCAAAAACCTTTATATCTCTTTCAGTTTCCTTAAGAACACACTTTATATAACTCATATTTGATACTTTATTTTCACAAAGTGCAATATTTACGCCCTTTTCTTTGAAGTACTGACAGAGCTCATTTAATCTATCATAAAACTCTCTATTATCCCTACTAAAGCCAATTGATAGGAGAATCATATTATCACTCCCTTCAAGTTTAGTATATGTTCATAAGTAAAACATATACTAATAAACTTTAAAAGTTATATTATACAATATTCCTTAAGCGGTACTAATGTACCATAATCTATTAATTTACCTTTAGAGAGATTTTGATGTTTTTTTTCAAATTTATTCAAAAAATATTTTATTTCAGCATAGTCAGGATGCGTTTCAACTTCACCATAAAAGGCTAACGTATTACTTGAAATAAAACCTGTACATCCTCCAATAAAACCGTAGTTTAATTCAAAAAGATCGATATATGCAGGTTTAATCAGAAGGGAGTTAACTAAGTTTTCCATAGCTTTTTTATGTATTCCCATATCAGACGTAATTATTGCATCTTCTGAAACAATACATACTGAACATTTTGCATAACCTTGCTTTACATCTATTAGCCTAATGTTTCTTTTTATTAATTCCTCTAATAAAACTTCGTCTGTATACTTTATATTTAAAATCGCATTATCCTTGAGTCTTGCAACATTATATAGGACATCCTTTGGATATTTACCTTCTATTTTATTTTTACCTATTATTAAATCAAATCCTTCGTCTTCTAAAGCATAATAAAAACTGTCATCAACATTTGGTGCTATAACTATTTTATTTTCCCCAAGATGATGAAATAATAGGTCAGGGTGATAGGAAACAGCTTCATATAAAACTTTTTGTTTATTGGTTTTAATAATTTTTATTCCCATCTCACTTAAATTATATTCAACATCCGAATTTATTCTTCCATCACACACTACCAAAGAGACTTCCCCCTTTGGGAGATTTGGAGTTTCTATAAATCTTTCCTTCATAGAATCGCTCCTTTTCAACTTAACGATTAGTAAAATAGGGATAGAAGTATTACTTCTATCCCTTATCTTTGGAGGCGGCACCCAGATTCGAACTGGGGAATAAAGGTTTTGCAGACCTCTGCCTTACCACTTGGCTATGCCGCCATATTAACTTTTGGAGCGGGAAACGGGACTCGAACCCGCGGCATTCACCTTGGCAAGGTGACGCTCTACCAACTGAGCTATTCCCGCATATAAAATTGGTGGCCAGAGCCGGAATCGAACCAGCGACACGGGGATTTTCAGTCCCCTGCTCTACCTACTGAGCTATCTGGCCAGTTGGCGACCCAGAAGGGGCTCGAACCCTCGACCTCCGGCGTGACAGGCCGGCACTCTAACCAACTGAGCTACTGGGCCAATATGGTGGGCACGACAGGGCTCGAACCTGTGACCCTCTGCTTGTAAGGCAGATGCTCTCCCAGCTGAGCTACGCGCCCAATTCATTTGACATAAATTATAATACAATGAATTAATATATTTGTCAATACATTTTTATAATTATTTTATGCAAATTTTAACTGTGAGTTAAAAACCTTTTTATTTTCATACATCCTTCTGTCTGCTTCATTTATAAATTCTTCCATATTTACATACTCTTTTGTATAAGTTGCCACTCCACAACTTACACTCAATTCTACTCTATTTGATATATTTATCAACTTTATTTTCTTATTTATGAATTTAATTATTTTTTTTGCATCCTCTTCATTAGATTTTATAAGAACAATTAAGAACTCATCTCCACCTAATCTAACAACAAAATCATCCTTTTTTATGGATTCTTTAAATATTTTGCTTATCTTAATTATTGCTTTATCTCCCTCACTATGTCCATAGTTATCATTTATCATTTTTAAGTTATTTAAATCAGCATATATAATAGATATAGGTGCACATTGCGAATAATTTTTAAGCATTATATTTAATCTTTCTAAGCCTGCTTTTCTATTTAAGCACTTTGTCATAGCATCATAAGTTGCATAATACTCCCATATCTTTATTCTTTTGTTTATTTCCCTTTTTACTAAAATAAAAATAAATATAGATGAAATCACTATAAAAATCGTTCCCTTTATCATTGAGTAATTTAAATAGTTTTTATTATATTTCAATAAATTAAATAAAATTTTATCAGAAAAAAATACCCATAATGAACCAAATAAAAAATAACTTATTGATATTTTTAAAACCCCCAAATCTTCTTTTTTCATATCACACACCCTTTTCAATATTTTCATTTATATTATCGTCTAAAAAAAATTATAGTTTATAGCATCAAGTTATTTTATATTATAAATTTAATAAACCCCATATATGGATTTCATAATTTAAGATAAATACCAAAATCCATAATGGGGCAAATACATTATCTACTACCTTATTTAGTTAATAGAATCTATTAGATTTTGTATATCATCCTTTGTAAATTGGTATCTTCTTTCACAAAAATGACACTCTACCTGCATTACATCTTCCTCTTCCTTTAATCTTTCAAGTTCCTCTTTGCCTAATGCAATTAGTGCCCTTTCTACTCTTTGTCTTGAACAGTCACACTCATAGGCTATATCTATCTCTTCATGTATTTTTAAATCCATATCATCAAAAAGAAGATTTAATATATCTTCACAGGTTTTACCCTCTGCTATTAGTGTTGAAAGAGGTGGTATCTCCTGAAGCCTAAAGGTAATTATATCTGCAAGTAGTTCATTTGCACCTGGCATCATTTGTATAACTAATCCACCAGCAGATTTAATAGAAATATCCGTATCAACAAGTACACCTAATACAACTGCTGATGGAACCTGTTCTGAAACTGTAAAATAGTATGCGATATCATCTCCTACTTCACCAGTATATATTGGTACACTTCCAACATATGGGTCCTTAAGCCCCATATCCTTAACTACATTTAAAAATCCTTCTTTACCTATTGCACCACCAACATCAAGTTTACCTTTTTCATTTAAAGGTAAATCAACGTGTGGGTTTGAAATATATCCCTTTACATTACCCTTTGAATTTGCAACAACAACTAAATTACCTGCTGGTCCTCTACCATTCATTGATAGCGTTAAAGTATCCTTTTCTCCCTTAAGCATTGTTCCCATAATACTTCCTGCTGTTAACAATCTTCCAAGAGCTGCAGATGCTGTTGGACTTAAATCGTGTATTTGTCTTGCTTTTTCTACTATATCTGTTGTAATAGCTGCAAAAAGTCTTATATCTCCATTTGAGGCTGTCGCTCTAACTAATTTACCCATCTTTTTTCCTCCTAAAATATTAATTGTTTTTCTGCTAAAATTTTAGATTAATTATACAAATCTATAATTTATTAGTCAATATTCAAAGAATTCTTCTGATGTAACACTTAATAAAATAAATGAATATTATAATTAATAAAACTATGTTGGAGTATTTTTTATGGATACAGAAAAGGACAAACTTAAAGTAAAGGTTCGTCAATCTAAAGATGGTAAAAAGAAAAAGATAAAAATTGAAAATGACTTCTTTAAAATCAGTATAAGAGTTAAAGATAAAGAAGTTGAACTTTGCGATGAAGAGAATTAATTATTTTTTTGCCACAAAAACTGCTCTAATGCTCTCTTCATTATAATGTTTTAAATTATAGTCATCAAATACTTCAGCCTCTTTAAACCCTGTTTCTTTTAAAATTTTTGTAACTTCTTCCACCTTATAAATTTTTTGTACATGCCTTTCATCAAATCTTCTATAGTATTTTCCTTCCTTTACAAAGAAGGTTATGTACATCTCCAATATATCTTCATTTATATAATTGTCCCATATATAGCATATATCCTCTTTATTTAATGTAAATGTTTTTTCTCCTATTAGGTTTCTTAGCTTATATTCTGTACTTATATCAAACAAAAAATATCCATCATCTTCTAAATGGTTATAAACGTTTTTAAAGGATTTTTCTAAATCCTTAAGAATTGTTATATAGTTAAAACAGTCACAAAAGCTAAATATAAAGGGGAATTTTTTATTTAAGTTATAGTCTCTAATATCCTGTTTTAATAAGGTAACCCTTAGTTTTTCTCTTCTTATCTTCTCCTCTGCCTTTGTTAGCATATCAAAAGAACTATCTAATGCTACTATATCTAATCCTAATTTTTTTAAATTAATTGTCATATTTCCTGTACCACATCCAAGTTCAAGACATTTTTTGTATTTTAAATCAATATTTTTGTTTTCAAAGTAATCTCTAATGAAATCTGCCCATTTTTTATAATCTACATCCATAAGTTCATCATAGACTAAAGATAAATTTGAATATTGTTCCATTTATTTCAACTCCTATATTTACTTTCTTTTACTTTTTTGTTAAAATAAAGTAAGAATAACTTTAAACTTTAATATAGTGTACAGGAGGTATTTTATGCTATATCCATTATTTTTTCAACCTGTTTATAAAGAAATTATATGGGGAGGTCAAAATTTAAATAAAATATTAGGTCGCAACTTACCCTTTGAAAAAACTGCTGAAAGCTGGGAAGTTTGTTGTCATAAAAATGGAATGAGTATAATTGAAAATGGGATATATAAAGGAAAGACTCTACAAGAAATAATAGATATTTATAAAGAGAAACTAATTGGAACTAAAGCCACAAAATACGATAGATTCCCACTTTTAATTAAATATATAGATGCAAATGACAAACTTTCAGTTCAGGTTCATCCTAATGATGAATATGCACTCAAAAATGAGGGCGACTTTGGCAAAACAGAAATGTGGTATATTGTTGATGCAAAAGAGGATGCAAAACTAATATATGGTGTAAAAGAAGGGACAACAAAGGAAACCTTCAAAGAAGCCCTTTTAAATAAGCACCTTGAGGACTGCTTAAATTATGTTTCAGTAAAAAAAGGAGATGTAATATTCATACCTTCTGGTACTGTTCATGCAATACTTGATGGAATTGTAATAGCAGAAATACAACAAAATAGCGATACTACCTATAGAGTATATGATTGGAATAGGGTTGATAAGGATGGAAACCCCCGTGAACTTCATATAGAAAAGGCACTTGATGTTATTGATTTTAATATAAGTGGAAAAGTTTCTTCACCTATATCAAAAAAATTAAATGGTTATAAATTAGCTAATATATCAAAATGTGATTACTTCAGCGTAGATGAAGTAATAGTTGAAAATAAATATACTGATAAAACAAATGGAGAATCCTTCTTTATATTTATGTGTATAGAAGGAAGTGGAGAGCTAAACTATAATGGTGAAACATATAAAATCAGTGCAGGAAAAACCTTTATGATTCCAGCAAAGGAAGAAGAATTTACTATT
>JAOAAJ010000043.1 GCA_026418935.1 Caloramator sp.
GAAAATATATCACTTTTACTTAATATATTTTTAAGTTCATTTTCTATCTCAACACCCTTTGGAGTAATTAGATATATTCCTCTTTCATTATCAATCTTTTGCAAAGAACATTCTAATGCATAAACAGCTCCTGAAACAGCATCTAAAAGTCTTCGTGCTATGTTCTTTTCAGCATCAGCTATATTCATAATAACTATATTTTTATCCTTTAATGCATCTATTAAATCCTCCATATCCTCTCCTAATGTTTGAGGATTTTTAACAACAATTTTTGGAGTTATTGTTTTGCTTTTTATACTTACAATTTTCCCCTTTGTTTCTCTAATCTCCTCAAAATCCAAATCCTCTTCTATCTCTTCAACCTGCTTTTCTACCTTTTCAACTGGTTCTTCCTCATCAACAATTCCAATAGAACCAAGTATTTTATTAAATACATTACTCATTCTTGATATCCTCCTTTTTATAATCTCTTTCTCCAAAAATACCAGTTCCAATTCTTATAATGTTTGCCCCTTCCTCTATTGCAACTTCATAGTCTCCTGTCATTCCCATTGAAAGATATTCAATATCAAAATTATCATAATTTAATTTTTTTACTTCTTCAAATAAAAACTTCATTCTTTTAAAATAAAATCTTGTACTATCTAAATCTTCATTAGGAGGTATGCACATAATACCCTTTATTCTTATATTTTTAAGTTCAGATAGCCTTTTACAAAAATCAAATAGTTCATCTTCATAAACGCCATATTTAGTTTCTTCTTTACCAATGTTTACTTGTATAAGTACATCCATTGTTTTATTTATTTTCTCTGCTCTTTTGTTTATTTCTACTGCAAGTTCATAATCGTCTACAGAATGAATAAGCTCAATCTTATCTATTATATATTTAACCTTATTTTTTTGTAAATGTCCTATAAAATGCCACCTTACACCCTTTACTTCTTCATATTTCTTTAAAAATTCCTGTACTTTGCTCTCTCCAAATACATAGAGCCCTGCCATTTTTGCTTCAACTATCTTCTCTACTGGATGTGTTTTAGATACACCAACTAATATTATTTCATCAATATCCCTTCCACATCTATCACAAACACTTTTAATTCTCTCATTTATATGACTTATATTATCGGCAATTCCCATAAAATCACCTCTCTATTCTTTGCCTATCCTTTAAATTCTTAGGATTTATGATTATTTCATCATTATCCTTTAAAGTAGAGTCATCAGTAACACATATTTTATAGTCCATATGACTTATTTTTATAGGCTTAAAATAAACATAGTCTCCCTTTTTAACAAAAACTCCCTTTTCTCCATTATACTCTATAACAGAGTCACGTGGCAAAATATATCCATAATACCTAGATTTTATTATATACCCATCAAAATACCTTTGTAAATTGAATTCTACTAAATCAAACTTAGTAGACAAAACTATAAATATATTTTCGTTTTTTATAAAAAAATCTTTAATAGTGCAACTATACTGATTGCCATTTACTTCTAATAATATCTCTCTATTCTTTTTCAAAGTTTTAAGTTCGTCCTTGTTGGCAACAATACACATATACCACATTGTATTATCAACTACTTTTATTCCTTCATTTTTTTTAGAATCCTTAAAAGCCAATATATCCTCTTTAGTGATGTTTTTTATATTATTTAATGAATACTTATTTTCAGCTCCATCTATATACAGGAAGACTCTTCCCTGAATTGGGCTTTTTATATTTTCATATAAAACCTTATCCTTTTTTACTACATCTCCATTTTGTATTTTTAGACCTTTATTGTTTAACTCCCCGTTTTTCAATACTACTTCATTCATTATATATATACCTTCAAAATAGGATTTATCTTCATACCATTCCTTTTGAATCTTTATTGTTTTATATTCAGTATTTAAAACTATAACACATAAAACAATTGCAATAATTATAGATATGATTGATATATATTTTATCAAAAATTGTTTTTTTACCACTTCATTATACCTCCTCTTTTTATAATATTTCTTCAAAAAAGAACAAAATCCTTCATAGTTTTTTAATTTTTATATTAAGGAACATAAACTGATATAAATCATATAATAATAAAATTCAAACATATAAGAAGATAAGAGGAGATTAGAGAAGTTTTGAGGAAAAAGGAGACTATCTAATTTAATATTGAATAAACAAATTTTAAGAATATTTATACCGATATTTCAAATTTGTATTTATTTTTCCCTTATGTTATTATATAATCAAACAAATAATAAGCTCAATAATTTGTTGGGAGGTTTTAAAATGATTTCCGTAAAGGTGGTAACCTTGGTCAAAGAGGTTTTCCACAAACACGATGAGTCCTTTAACTAGGCCATCCATAATAGCTCGTCCCAAATTAATTAAGAAAGGAGTGTATATTATGGACATCGGCAACATTAAGATGGTTAAAGAGACTATAATAGACACAAAAAAGGTTACTAATAAGGATAAGGCTACTTCTAATAAGCCAGGTTGCATAAAGATGAACGATTATTTTTCATTTTAATATAGGAAAAAATTAAAGGGACCTTTGGTCCCTTTAATTTTTATATTATTATACACAAAACTCCACTATTTCCTTCATTTATAATCTTCTGTAAAACTCTCTGTAATTTTTCCTGTACATCCTCAGGCATCATATAAACCTTGTTCTGTAAACCTTCTTTAACAAGTTCCTCTAATGATTTTCCAAACATATTAGACTGCCATATTCTTTGAGGATCGTTTTCAAATTCCTCCATCATAGATTTAACAAGTTCCTCACTCTGCTTTTCTGTGCCAACTATTGGAGAAACCTCTGTCTCAACATTTGCTCTAATTATGTGTAGTGAAGGTGCACTTGCTCTTAATTTAACTCCAAATTTATTACCCTGCCTTACTATTTCAGGTTCTTCAAGTTTTAATTCCTCAAGTTGCGGTGGAACTAAACCATATCCAACATCCCTTGCATCCTTTAGAGCATTTGAAATCTTATCATATTCCTTCTTTGCAAAGGATAAATCCCTCATAATTTCAAGTAGATGATGTTCTCCATTTATATCATATCCAGCTATCTCACCAAGAACTCTAAAGAACAATCCTTCTTTAACCTTCATTGAAACTACAGCTGTTCCCTCACCAAGCCTAATATCATCAAGATTTACATCCCCAACAAATTCATATTGCCTATAATCAAGTACAGTTGGTTTTATATCCTTTATCTTATCTAAACTTGCAATAGAATTTTTAACTGCATTTACAAAATTTCTCTTTAACCAGTGGTCATAGGAGAGCTTTTCAACCCACTCTGGTATTCTGATACCTATTTCCTTTATTGGGAATTCATATAATACTCTTTCTAATATATTTTTAACGTCTTCTATCTTCATATTAAGTGCATCAACTGTATAAACAGGCACCTTATACTTATCCTCTAAATTTTTTCTTAAATTGATTGTATCAGGGTTATATGGATGTGTTGTATTTAAAACTACAACAAAAGGCTTATTTATCTTTTTTAGTTCATTTATTACCTTCTCTTCGGCATATATATAATTTTCTCTTGGTATATCAGCAATAGAACCATCTGTTGTTACAACTATTCCTATTGTTGAATGTTCATTTATAACTTTTCTTGTTCCTAATTCTGCAGCTTCAACAAAAGGAATTTCCTCTTCGAACCAAGGAGTCTTAACCATTCTTGATTCTCCGTTTTCAATATGTCCTGAAACCCCATCAATAATGTATCCTACACAGTCTACCATTCTAACACGCATCTTAGCATTATCATTTAATTCAATTTCAACAGCTCCATCACTTGGTATAAACTTTGGTTCAAATGTTGATATAGTTTTTCCTGAACCACTTTGTGGAAGTGTATCCTTTGCCCTATCCCTTACAGATTGATTAGGAATGTTAGGCAAAACCAAAAGCTCCATTACTCTTCTTATGAATGTTGATTTTCCTGTTCTAACAGGACCAACTACGCCTAAGTAAATATCTCCCTGTGTTCTCTCGGCTATCTCCTTGTATATATCCAATCCTTCCACAATGTTACCTCCTTCTACAAACCTTCTATGTAATAATATTATTTTAAAAATAATTTTAGAACAAAAAATTAATAAAATCTGAAGGCTTATAGCAAAATGTAGTTTATTTTTTTCTAATATATAAATACTCAAATAGTTTATAAACTATAAATTGTGTATTTAAAAATCATAAAAAATTAAAGCCTCAACCTTATTAGTTGAGGCTTTAGCCTTAAATTATAATCTCTAATTCACTCTTTTTATCCCTTGTCATAAGTTCATTAACAGCTTCTCTTGGATTTCCATTATTAAATAGTACATCATAAAGGGCATTTACAATTGGCATCTCAACATCTACATTCTTTGCTAAATTATATACTGCCTCTGTTGCATGAACACCCTCAACAACCATACCAATACTATCCATTGCAGATTTTAAATCCATTCCTTGACCGAGTAATATTCCACATCTTCTGTTTCTTGAATGCATACTTGTACAAGTAACAATTAAATCTCCAATTCCCGCAAGTCCTGCAAAGGTCATTGGATTTGCACCAAGTTTTACACCAAGCCTTGTTATTTCTGCAATACCACGCGTCATTAGAGCAGCCTTTGTATTGTCACCATAACCTAATCCGTCTGATATACCTGCTGCAAGTGCTACTATATTCTTTACAGCCGCACCAATTTCAACTCCAACAACATCAGTATTTGTATATACCCTAAAATTTGAATCCATAAAAACATCCTGTATGTATAAAGCAGCCTCTATATTTTCTGATGCTGCC
>JAOAAJ010000098.1 GCA_026418935.1 Caloramator sp.
TCAAATGAAAATTTAATATTTAATAAAAAAATATTAGATGAAATAATGCCCTATTATAGAAGAGCTCTTCTAAAAAATTTTGAAAAGATAAAGTTAATTAACAAAACAAAAGATGAAATAGATGATGTAAAATCAGCCCTAAACAAAAAAAGAAAGTCCCTAAGATTTAGAATATCAGGAACAGAGCTTATGGACTGCCTAAATAGACTTGATTATGGAATTGATTATTTTAAAAGAGTTTTAACCGTCTATGAACCAGTATTAGATATGAATGATAAGGAATATCTTGAGTATCTTGATTCAATGGATAGAAAAAATGTTGAAGAAAAACTTTCAAAACTAAGATAATAAGGCAGAGAATTTCTCTGCCTTTTACATTTCTAAAACCTTTATATATTCAACATTTGGGTCCTCTGTTCCTTGTACAAAAAGGTTTGCATCCTTTAGAGCTTGAACGTAGTCTATAACTTCTTCATTTATAATCTCGCCAGGACATATTATTGGAATACCTGGAGGATATGCAAGCAGGAACTCTGCAGAAACAAGCCCAACGCTCTCTTTCAATGGAACAGTTCTCTTTCTACCATTAAAGGCCTGCCTTGGAGTAACAGCCATCTTTGGAATTCCAGGTAAGTCAAGAACATTTCCTATTGCAGGTCTTGTTCCATAGAACCTATCTGAAATCTCCTTAAGTGCTTCAATAAACTTATCCATCTTCTCCTTAGTATCTCCAAAGGAACCAACCGCAAGTATGTTATATAAATCAGATAGCTCCATTTGTATGTGGTATTCATCTGCAAGTATTTGGTCAAGTTCATAGCCTGTAAGTCCAAGCCCCTTACAATTTACTGTAATCTTAGTTGGGTCAAAGGCAAAGGCACCAGGTTGACCAAGTATCTCCTCGCCAAAGCAGTATAGCCCTGGTATCTTATTTATTTCACGTCTTGCATAGCTTGCAAGTTCTATTGCCTTATCTAATAGCTCCTTTCCCTTTGTTGCAATCTGCATTCTTGCAACATCAAGTGAAGCCATAAGAGGGTATGATGGACTGGTTGTTTGTAGTAGGTTCATAATTTGCTGAACTCTATTTATATCAACCCTTCCAGCCTTAACTTGTAAAAATGACGCCTGTGTCATTGCACCAATAATCTTATGGGTGCTTTGGGCACATATATCAGCACCTGCCTGCATTGCAGACATAGGTAGTTTGTCATTAAAACTACAGTGTGGTCCATGGGCTTCATCTACGATAAGTGGAATGTTATAGCTGTGTACAATATCTGCAATCCTTTTAATGTCCGTTGCAACCCCATAGTATGTAGGATTAATAATTAAAACAGCTTTTGCATCAGGATTTTCCCTTAAAGTCTTTTCAACCGTTTCAGGTGTAACATTGTTGGCAATACCAAGATTTTTGTCCACCTCAGGTTGCATATAAACAGGAACTGCACCAGATAAAATAATACCTGCTGTTACAGACTTATGTACATTTCTTGGGATTACAATCTTATCCCCTTCTCCTACAACAGACATAATCATAGCCTGAATTGCACCGCTTGTTCCGTGTATTGAAATAAATGCCATATCAGAACCGTAGGCATATGCTGCAAGCTGCATTGCCTCCTTTATAGGTCCCTTTGGGTGGTGCAAGCTGTCAACTAATTTAAATACAGTAACATCGATTGAAAGAATGTTTGTACCAACAAACTCCTTAAACTTATTATCCATTCCATCGCCCTTTTTGTGCCCAGGTACATGGAAGGGAATAGTATCTCTCTTTACATATTCCATTAAAGCATCAAATATTGGTGTTTTAGTTTGATCCATCTTATACAATGTAATATCCACCCTCTTTCTTATATAGTTAAACCTTATTAATTATATTCCACTCTCTGTAAAAATGCAATTATCTATATAAAATTTTTTCCTTAATTTTTAATAATATTCAATGTATAAAAAATAACTATATAGGGAAAACTCCTCTAATGTAGTAGAGTATTGTAAAAAAGAGGAGGAGTAAAAATGCAAGTGCAAGCAAAGATTAGGCAAAAGGTTTCAAAAACAGAAAACCATAGACTAAGAAAAAGTGGAAAGCTTCCTGCAGTTATATATGGACTAAACAGGGAAAACTTCAATATCGAAGTTGCAATGGAGGATGTTTTTGAGGTTTTAAAACAGGATGGCCCCCATGCAATAGTTGATATTAACTTAGAAGGCAAACACGAAAATGCTATGATAAAGGATATACAAAGAGATCCAATTGATGGCAAGGTACTCCACATTGATTTTGAAAGGGTTGAAGGTAACAAAATAGTACATACAAAGGTTCCAATAAATTACACAGGAGAAGACTATCTAAAATCTCGTGGTCTTTTAATTCAAAAGGAGATATCCTATGTTGAGGTAGATGCCCCAGCAGATAGAATACCAAAGAATATCACAATAGACCTATCCAGTATAACAGGAAACTACAAGGTAACTTTAAATGATGTAGAAATATCAGAAGAGATTGCAATAGACTTACCAGAGGGTGCAACAATAGCACAGATATTCTATTTTAAAGAGCACGTGGATAAGGATACATCAGAAGTGCAAGGAATATAACCATATATCTAAAAGTTTTTTATAATATAATTTTTATATTCAATTTGACGTACTTGCTATCAAAATACGTTAGCCCTTATAAAAGATATAAGGGCTTTTTTATATGAGAAAATGTCTATCAAGATAATTTCATAATAGAGAAATTTATGCCAATATAACCTTTGGTTTAATATATAAGCCATAAATTATACATTGAAAAAGACTCTACACCTTTGATATTCTCTAATTAGTCAAATAAAAGGAGGGGTATATTTGAATAAAAATTCAAATAAATTTATAGCTAGTATGGTGATTTCTGCAATGCTTTTATCATCAAACATAGGAAATATCATACCACATAAGGCATATGCAAACAGCATGTCAAGAATAGGTGGTTTAAACAGATACGAAACATCAAAGAATATAGCACTTGCTGGTTTCCAAGGTGGTTCAGAATATGTGATTATTACTACTGGTACAGATTTTGCAGATGCTCTTTGTGCAGCTCCACTTTCAGCAGTATATAATGCACCTATATTAGTTACAAATAAAGACAGTTTAAGCAAAGAAACAAGAGAGGCTATGCAAGCTCTTGGAGCAAAAAAGGTAATTATTTTAGGTGGAATAGGAGCTGTTTCAAAAAACGTTGAAAATCAA
>JAOAAJ010000099.1 GCA_026418935.1 Caloramator sp.
TTGGCATAAATTCAATTTTAAATGTTTGTTTTTTATTTTGAAGTACCTTATTAGAGAAGACGCTTACAATATCATTATTACTAACAATACTTTTAATTGATGAAGTATAATCCTTTCTATAATATTCTTCTAATTTAAACAGAATTGTATTACTATTATAAATATAAGTTATTTTTAAAGTAAGTATAAAAACAAATAGAACGGCTACAGCTGCTAATCTCTTTGTAAACCCTTCAAGATATTTATTATTTTTCCTTTTATATGCAAACCTATTATAATTGTAATAATTCATTATATACACCTCCCTTTTAATCTACTATAATATTTATTTTAAGCAAATAAAAAAATGCATGCAAAAGCATGCATTTTAAAAATTAATTTTTTTCCTTCTCATACTTACATTTAATATTAGGCCTATAGCAATAACATTAGTTAAAAGTGATGTACCACCATAACTCATAAAAGGTAATGGAATACCTGTTATAGGCATTAATCCTATGTCCATACCTATATTTTGAAAAATTTGAAATGCTATCATTGTAACAATTCCTATAACAAGATACTGTCCAAACTTATCCTTTGCAATTTTAGATATTTTTACAGACTTATATAAAATATTTAAATACAAAATTAAAAGAACAATTGAACCTAAAAATCCCCAATTCTCAGCAAAAACAGCAAATATAAAATCAGTGTGAGCTTCTGGTATAAACTTACCTGATGAAAGTTGAGTATTTCCATGTATGATGTCTGCAAAGGATGATTTTGGGAAAAATCTGCCTGACGCTATAGCAAGCTTTGCCATAGAAGCATTATACCCTGCACCTAATCTATCTAACTCTGGGTTTAAAAAAACAAGTATTCTATGTTTTTGGTATGTTTTTATTAGATTTAAATTCCAAGCTATTGGAATAAAAATAGCAAGAATAGCAGCAGGTATATAAATAAACTTCATATCTAATCCTGCAACAAATAATATTCCTAACACAATTACTGCAATAATCATATTTGTCCCTAAGTCTGGTTGCAACTGTATTAAACCCATTGGTATTAATACGAAAATTGCTATTCTTTTTAAAACCTCAATTTTATTTACATTATCTATATCCTCTAAAATTTTAGATATACCAATAATAATAGATAGCTTTGCAAACTCCGATGGTTGAATACCAAAAGGTCCAATACCAAGCCATGCTTTAGCTCCATTTACTTCTTTACCGAAAAGCAAAACTGCTATAATCATAAGATTGGTAACAACATAGATTATTTTATAATATGAACCTATTGTTGTGTAATCAATTGTAATTACAAATGCAAAAGCTACTAAGGCTACTAATAATATAACAAACTGAGCAATAGTATTTCTAAAGTTCCCAGTCTCTAAAGCATTATTAGCAAACAATATAGTTGTAATGCCAAAGAAGCATATAGCTATCATACTAAAGAATATACTCCAATCAAAATATCTGAATAATTTTTTATTTATATTTAACATAATACACCTCCTTAACTACTATATTATAAAGCAAAAAAGAAGATAAGAAAATATCTTATCTTCCGAATTCCTTCATTTTCTTTATTGGGATATTTGCAACAAGTGCTGGTGATGAAGTTCCTTGTTCTCCTGCTCTTGTTAATTTTATTTCTAATCCTGACTCATCAATTTCAGCATAGTCAGAAATAACTCTTATTATATCTCCTTTTACCATTTCTAAAAACTGTGGTGAAACATTTGCTCTATCGTGTATAAGAATTAATTTTAACCTTTCCTTCGCCACATCCTTTGAAGGAGTTTCCTTACTAAAAAACTTAAACAAATCCATAGCAACACCCCTTACTTTTTAAAGAATATCTTCTTAATTGATGCAAAAAGTCCTGTTGGCTCTTCATCAAGTTCAAGGAATGGAACTTCTTCTCCCATTATTCTTCTTGCTACATTTCTATATGCCTTACCTGCCTTTGAGTTTTCATCTGTAACTGCTGGTTCTCCTCTATTTGTTGAAATCACTATTTTTTCATCTTCTGGGATAATTCCAAGTAACTTAATTGCTAATATATCTGTCATATCATCTATATTCAGCATCTCACCCTTCTTTGTCATTTCATATTTTATTCTATTTATTATAAGTTGATGGTCTTCTAATCCCTTTGCCTCAAGCTTTCCAATTATTCTATCCGCATCTCTAACTGCTGATACTTCTGGGGTTGTAACTACAATAGCTCTATCTGCTCCTGCTACTGCATTTTCAAACCCATGCTCAATTCCTGCAGGGCAATCTATAATAATATAATCAAACTCTTTCTTTAAGTCATCAATTAATTTTTGCATCTGCTCTGGTGTTACTGCTGTCTTGTCTTTTGTTTGTGCTGTAGGTAATAAAAATAAATTATCGTATCTTTTATCTTTAATCAATGCTTGTTTTAATCTACAAACACCTTCAACTACATCTACTAAATTATAAACAATTCTATTTTCTAACCCTAAATGTAGATCCAAATTTCTTAAACCAGTATCTGCATCAACTACAACAACTTTATTCCCAAGCATAGCAAGTGCTGTACCTATGTTTGCTGTTGTTGTTGTTTTACCTACGCCACCTTTTCCTGAAGTTACAACAATAGCCACTCCCATTATTTAATCCCTCCATAATCATATAAATTTGTATGGTTCTATTACTATTAAATTATCCTTTACTTTAGCAACCTCTGGCACCTTGGGTTTTATTTTTTCATCTGGTGCTCTTGAAGTTATATCAGCAATTTTTAATAATGCAGGTTGTAGCATATAAGCAGCTACAATTGCTTTTCTATTACCATTAGCACCAGCATGGACAACTCCTCTTAGAGCACCTAAAATAACAATATTACCATTTGCAATTATTTCTGCACCAGAATTTACATCTCCAATAACTACAATATTACCTTGATAATGTATTCTTTGTCCAGACCTAACAGTACTTTTTATAAATTTTGTTTTGCCTTCATATATACCAGAAAAAACTTTTTCGGTTTCTTCTTTAACCTTTATATTTTCGTAATATGCATTAATACCATATCTATCTTTTAACAATTCCTGCATATACCTTAAATAAATTTCATCAAAAACATTTAGCTTGTCTACTATTTTTAAGCTACTTCCTTTAAAAAAATCTTTAGCATTGTCAAACTTATTAATAATTTCTTCCTCTACACTTTCTTTATTATTACTATTTAAATATAGTATAAGCCCTTCTTTAGTTCCCTTAATCACAATGCTACCCATTTTTACCTCCAAGGTCACCTATTATTATTATTCTACGTCAAACACAATTTTCCTTCTTAAAAAATTATTACACATATTTATTTTAACATACAAATTAATTTTAAAAAATACATTTTTTGATGTGGAAGTTTATCAAAATTTAAGAGGAGACATTAGTATTTAATGCCTCCCCTTATAAATTTTAATCTTTTTTATTGACTTGTTGTTTGTGAAGTTGCTGTTTCATTATTCTGCTGCACTTTATTTAAACCAAAGTATTCATCATAAATATCCTTAACAACCCCTGCACAAGAATAGCCGTGTGCAGCATTATAAACAAGTACTACAACTACTATCTGTGGGTCATTTATAGGTGCAACACCTACATATACTCCATTTGCAACCAATCCTTCTGAACTTGCTTTTTTTGCTTTTTCACTTGTAATATCATTAAAAATCTGTACTGTCCCTGTTTTTCCTCCTGTTTGTATTGGATAATTTCTAAAAACACTTGCTGCTGACCCTTCTTCATTAACTTTTTGAAGTCCATGAATCACAGCATTATACGTTTCAGGTTTTATCTCCACTTTGTCTAAAACTTCTGGCTCAACTTTATATTTAGTTGAACCATCAGGATTTAATATTTCCCTAACTAAATGAAGCCTATATCTATTTCCTCCATTAACTACTGTCATATAAAATTGTGCAAGTTGAAGTGGTGTCAATTGGTTTTCACCTTGTCCTATTGATGCACTCAGTAATGCTCCTAAATTTTTTGCTTCTGATATAAATTGTTTATAAACACTGTTTATATATTTTTTTTGATTTTCACTAAGCCCAGCTAACTTTGTATCATCTAAATTCTCATTTAAAAACATATCTTTTATATCTGATAATAACTTGTCATCTTCTTTTATTTTTAGTTTATCCTTAATTTCATTTAAATATTTTCTTACATATAGTCCTTTTCTTCTTTCAACACTACTTGCTTGACCAAAATTTTCACCTATTTCTATTCCTGTAGATATATTATTACCATCTTTAAGAAAATTGTATTTTTTGACCCATTTATCAAATTTCTCCCATCCCATTTTCTGTGCAACAGCATAATAGAAATAATTACAGGATACTTGTAATGCTTTAGCTACATTAACAGGACCATGAGTTGTATGCTTTTCATTCCAAATCCAACAATTACCTTTAAACCCAGGTAGTTCTCTATACATACCTTTATCCACTATAATAGTATTAGGAGTAATTATTCCTTCCTCAAGTGCTGCAATTGATGTTAGGAGTTTAAAGGTCGAACCTGGAGGAACTAATGAATTTGTAGCATAATTATATAAAGGTTTAGGTACTATATCCAGTTTTAACTCTTCATAATAGTATTTTTGTGTTTCTGTTAAAAATTTCTCTGGTGTAAAAATACGCAATCTTGTTTCTTCATCCTTTATTGTACCAAACTCTGCAAATAGATTAGGATCAAAACTTGGTTTACTTACTAATGCAAGTATTTCTCCTGTTTTTACATCAACAACCACAGCTGCTCCTCTATTTGCATAAGGTCTTTTTGTTCCATCTACCTTTCCTTCCTGTAAGTTTTTAAATAGCCTCTCTAACGATTCTTCTGCTACCTTTTGTATATTATAATTTATAGTTGTAACAATAGTGTCACCTGGTATTCCCTCAACTTCACCTATTAATTTCAATTGATTACCAAATTTATCAACAGTAATATATTTTTCCTTAGGTTCACCTCTTAGTGATGCACCATAGTCATTTCTTGTAATATTTTCAAATTTACCCTCAAGACCCGTAGTCCCTATCCACTCATTATTTATATCATAACCTAAACTTTTATACTGTTCAGCTTTATCTTCTCCAACTCTGCTTAAATATCCTAATATGTGAGAAGCAAAATTTCCATTTGGATAATATCTTAAAGGCTCTTCATTAAAGGATACATTTGGAAGTTCCTCAGATTTCGTAGCAATATAAAAGGCTGTTTTTCTTGAAACGTTTTTTGCTATTTCAACAGGCTTATATTTATAAAACCTATTTTTCTCAACTAACAATCTTAAGGATAAAACATCCCTTGCCTCTTGAAGGCTCATA
>JAOAAJ010000019.1 GCA_026418935.1 Caloramator sp.
TTAGGAAGAGGAGACAAAAATGCAGCAGATGATGCGGCGGTTTCTGCAATGAGAAGGATGTTTGATTTAATACCAATAAAGGGTAAAGTTGTAATAGGCGAAGGAGAGATGGATGAAGCTCCTATGCTCTATATTGGTGAAGAACTTGGTATTAGAGATGAGAACAGCATAGAAGTTGATATTGCAGTTGATCCTCTTGATGGAACTAATCTTGTAGCAAAGGGACTCCCAAATGCTCTATCTGTTGTTGCAATTTCACCAAAGGGAGGACTACTGCATGCTCCTGATATGTATATGGAAAAGATAGCGGTTGGAAGACGTGCAAAGGGATGTGTTTCTTTAGATGCACCACTTGAGGAAAATATAAAAAACGTAGCAAGGGCATTAAATAAGAAGATTGAGGATGTTACAGTAATAATGCTTGATAGAGAAAGACATTATGGACTGATGGAAAAGGTAAGAAAAGTAGGTGCAAGAATGAAACTAATAACAGATGGTGATATTGCAGCAGCAATAGCAACAGGATTTGAGGATACAGGAATAGATATTATGGTTGGTTCAGGTGGAGCACCTGAGGGAGTAATAGCTGCTGCTGCGTTAAAATGTTTGGGAGGAGATTTTCAAGGTAGGCTTTGTGTAACGTGTGAAGAAGAAAAAAGAAGATGTATAGAGATGGGTATATCTGATTTTAGTAAAATAATGTATATAGATGATATCGTTAAGGCAGATGATGTGTATTTTGCTGCAACAGGAGTATCAGATGGTGACCTTCTAAAGGGAGTTGTATATTTAAGCAAGGATAAAGTAAAGACACAATCTGTTGTAATGAGGTCTAAGACAGGAACGGTAAGATTTATTAAAGCAATTCATAGATTAAGTTAATAATAAAGCAAACTATATAATAATTCATCGAATGTTGTTTGTAGCATTTTTATCTTTTATATTTTGGAGCTTCTGTGTGGTAGTTTATAAAGGATTGATTATAAATTGTAATTTAAAAAAAGTAAATATAAATTGAGGTGCCAGTTTATATATAAAGGTTTTCAAAAAAAGAATCCATTATTAATATGCTGGCACCTCATTTGAATTTTGTTATTCTAAGTAGAAATTGACTTATAAATGTTAATTATGTTTAATAGTATTAGTTCTACTTTACATTTCATATACAGAGTATTAAAATAATAATAGTCGAGTCTTATAGTCTGTTCTATTCGTCTGTTTCCCCAGTTACTTGAATTTAATAAAAAAGGTTCAATATATAGTTAAATGTCCTTATGTGTTGTAAAATTATGGAGGTGTAGTATGAATTTTGAAGAATTAAAGGGGAAGACTCTGGATGAACTAAGAGATATTGCTAAGGAATATGATATAAAATCTGTTTCAAAGTTCAGAAAGAGTGAACTTATTGAGGAAATATTAAGGTTAGAAGAGGAAAAGAGCAAGGAAAAGCCTCAAGAGATTATAGTACCTGAAATTGAAGATGAAAAGAATGATGATTCTATTCGTGATGAGGAAATAAAACTTCACGATATAGATATAGAAAAGAGAGAAAAGATACAGGAACTTCTGCAGGATGCAGATACAGTTGAGGGAGTATTTGAACTTATAGAAAATCAACAGTATGGTTTTTTAAGATTGGATAATTATAAGCAAGGTCCAAGGGATATATATGTTTCTCCTTCACAAATAAGAAGGTTTAATTTAAAAACAGGAGATTTAATAAAGGGTAAGGCAAGATTCCCAAAGGAGACAGAAAAATACAAGGCACTTATATATTTACAAGAAATTAACGGAATGCATCCTGAAAAGATAATAGGTAGAAAAAACTTTGAGATGCTGACACCTATATATCCTAATAAGAGATTAAGTCTTGAGGTTTCAAGTGGGGATTTAGCAACAAGGCTTATTGATATTTTAGCCCCAATAGGAAGAGGACAGAGAGGTCTTATTGTGGCACCTCCGAAGGCAGGAAAAACTGTTCTTTTGAAAAAGATTGCAAATGCAATTACAACAAATCATCCAGATGTTGAATTAATAGTACTTCTTATAGATGAAAGACCAGAGGAAGTAACGGATATGCAAAGGTCCATAAAGGGTGAGGTTGTATATTCAACCTTTGATAATGAACCAGAAAATCATACAAGAATAGCAGAACTTGTCCTTGAGAGGGCAAAAAGGCTTGTTGAACTTAAAAAGGATGTGGTTATACTCCTTGATAGTATCACTCGTCTTGCAAGAGCATATAACCTTACAATAAATCCAACAGGAAGAACACTATCAGGAGGTCTTGATCCAGGGGCATTAATTCAGCCTAAAAAGTTTTTTGGAGCGGCAAGAAATATAGAGGAAGGCGGAAGTTTAACAATACTTGCAACAGCTCTTGTAGAGACAGGAAGCCGTATGGATGATGTTATTTTTGAAGAATTTAAGGGAACTGGAAATATGGAAGTACATCTTGATAGAAAACTTCAAGAGAGAAGAATATTCCCTGCAATAGATATCTATAAGTCAGGTACACGAAGAGAGGATCTTCTATTAAATGAAGATGAAAAATCAGCAGTTCTTGCGATAAGAAGACTTCTTGCAAATGAAACTACTCAAGATGCAACAGAAAAACTACTAAATTCAATTGCAAGAACAAAGACAAACAAGGAATTTGTACAGATGGCAGCAAAGGTTTTAAAGGATTAATTTAGATATTGAAAAACTATTATAAATGTGGTATAATCTAAAAAGTTGACGGAAGGTACTACATAAAGCATATATATTATGTCAAGAATATATGAAAGAGGTGAAATATATGAGAGATATCCATCCAAATTACAATCACGATGCAGTTGTAAAGTGTGCTTGCGGTAATACTTTCACAACTGGATCAGTTAAGAAGGAATTAAAGGTTGAAATCTGTTCAAAGTGCCACCCATTCTTCTCAGGAAAGCAAAAGATGATAGTAGAACAAGGTGGAAGAATGGATAAGTTCATGAAGAAGTACAACCTAAAGATTGAAGAATAATTCTTTGACCGGCATGCCGGTCTTTTTTCATATAAAAGGATGGAGGGATAGTATGTACGGCCCAAAGGATCACGGTTATATTGAGGTTATAGTAGGTCCAATGTATAGTGGTAAAAGTGAGGAACTCATAAGAAGAATAAAAAGAGCAAAGATAGCAAAGCAAAATGTTTTGGTGTTTAAGCCAGTTATTGATGATAGATACAGCAAGACCTGTGTTGTTTCTCATACAGGCATAAAGGAAGAGGCAATATGTGTTCAAAATTCTGAGGAGATAATCAATTACGTTAAAGATACGACTGATGTAGTTGCAATTGATGAGGTACAATTCTTTGATGAAAAGGTAGTTGATGTATGCAAAAAGCTTGCAGATAAGGGCAAAAGGGTAATTTGTGCAGGCCTTGATATGGATTTTAGAGGAGAACCATTTGGGCCTATTCCAAGAATTCTTGCAATAGCAGAGTTTGTGGATAAGATTCAGGCTATATGTGTTGTTTGTGGAAATCCAGCAACAAGAACACAAAGGCTTATAAACGGAAAGCCTGCAAAGTATAGTGATCCTATAATTTTAGTTGGTGCAACAGAAGCATACGAGGCAAGATGCAGAAAATGCCATATAGTTCCTAAGGAGTGATTTTATGAAGGGTGTTGTAGATAGGATTGAGGGGAATGTGGTTGTGATTGTATTAGATGATGAAAGTGTAATAGAAGTTGATGTTAAGTATTTTAATAATAAAGTAAAAGAAGGGGATGTTGTATATAAAGGCTCCGGTAGCTGGACAGTTGACTTAGATGAGACAAAGATAAGAAAAGCTTCAGTAGATAAATATTTGGATTTATTTGAGGAATGAATTTTTAAATACATAAATAATAAAAAGTGCCATTAAAAGATATTT
>JAOAAJ010000051.1 GCA_026418935.1 Caloramator sp.
ATACTTTTCATTATTTTTTCCTATGGTATATATGTTTCCTCCAAAATCAAGAATGGCATTTTTAATTGAAAGTGCCTTTAAAATATCCTTTGATATATCAGTTGCATATCCCTTTGCTATTGCACCCAAATCAATCATCTGGCCTTTTCTTTTTAAAAACACAAAATCATCTTTTATGACAATATCTCTTGAATCAACTAATGATTTGGCATTTTTTATTTCCTCACTACTTGGAATTTCATTATCTTTCAGTTTTTTACTCCATAACAATGCCAAAGGCCTTATTGTTATATCAAATTTATCTGATATTTTATTAAACTCAAGTGCTCTTTTTATCACATATTGTGTGTCTTTACCTACTAAAACCTCTTTAATACTTGCATTTTTATTAATTAAGCCTACTTCACTGTCATCAATAAATGCTGACATCTTCTTATCAATATTTAAAACCCTTCTAAAAATAAGTTCAGTAGCTATCTTACCATAAACTCCAGATACATTAACATAAATATCGCTTCCTAAAGCATATATCCCTTTAATTGTCCACACCTCCTTATAAATTAATTCTATTGTAGCATCGTGACATTACGATGCAAAATTTATTAACAAAGTGTAAATATAAGTGCCACCCAGGTGAAATGTGATGTTATCCATTTAATACCACAAACAAAAATATTGAATGTTCTTAACAAAATAATAGGTTTCAATTTAGCTGCACTTAGCCAAACTGAAACCTTTAAAACTTAATTCATATTTTCTTTTCATTTAACTTTAAACATTCACAAATAAATTTTCGTTCTTTAAAACCTAATTTTTACCTACTACCCAACTTAATTCTTGTAGGTTATTAACCTCAACCTATAACCTACTATAGAGCCCCTCAACATTTTTATTTAAATATAGGTATACAACTAAAAGCAATATAATTGGTATTATAAAAAATGCTAACATTAGAATACTTTCAGGTATAATCTTAGCTATAAGACAGTTAATTCCAATCAGAGCAAAATCGATAAATATTATAAAAACAGCATTCATATTCTGCTTAACTGCTTTTTGAGGATTGTCCCATACTAATTTTGGCCAGTTTAATTCAAGGATTATCCCTAAAAGATAGATTATGAAAAGATATAGGTTTCCTATTACAACTGAAAGAAAAACTATATAAAATGGAACCTTTAGATATAAAAGTCCTGTACTTACAATTATTGAGGCAATAAACCCAAAGAAGGCACCGTGAAGAAATTTTGCCTTTATAATGTCAATAGGCCTAATTGGAAGTGATTTTAAAACATATATTCCACTACCTTCCCTTGATATACAAGTTGATGTTATTGAAGTTGTAGAACCTATAAACATTATTATACCTGTTGAAATCAAAAGTAAATATTTTATATTATCAGGTTCCCTTATTAAAGTATCTATCGGGCCAAAACTTTGTTTGTTAACTGTAAACATTATAGCAAATATAAGTGGAAGTAATAAAACTACAAAGGGTCCATTTAAAAAATATATAGGCTCTCTATTCATAAGCTTCATTTCTCTTGTAAATAGTGAACTTAATAAGCTTCTTCTCTTAAATACTTTATCTATCTCTTCGCCTTTTATCTCTCTATTTTTCTTTGTAACCTCACTACTTCCAATAATACTTGAATAATATAAATTTGACGTAGTAAGTAAAAGCAAATATACAATTAAAATAGACAATAAAACAAATGCAACTAAATACAAAATTCCTGATAAACTTTTATAATTCAATATTCCATTACTTATCCATATTGATGGATAATAAATCCTTCCAACCACATCAATTAATCCATTTTCTTTCATTAAACTCTTTATTATATCTTCTGGTCCTGCATTAGTGCTGGCAAGTTTATTTATTAATACCTGATATATTAGGGCAATTATAATACTGAAAAATCCACCTAAAATCATAAAAAGATCTTTTTTCTTTGTTAAGTTTCCATATTTCATCAAGGGTATTATTAAAAAATAACAAATTGAAAGTGGAATTAGCGGAATAAAGAAAGTTAAAACTATCGATACTAAGTAAAATAAAATTCCTTCACCCGATTTTATTCCATAAACACCAATGCCAACTCCCATAAATATAAATGTCACAATTAACTCCACAATATATGCATTTATAAACTTAGCAAAAAGTAAATCCCTCTTTTTTATAGGAAGTGCTAATATAATATCTCCCTCTTGGTTGTAAAAATAATTTGCTAAAACTGTTAAAATACCAAACATAAGTATTAAAGTTGAGGCAGATACTACAGCTAAAGTTATTACTGCTCCTTGTTGATTTATTTTTTTCAATAGATCATACATCTTAATGTTAAAATATAGATACATTCCAAACATACCGCTTAAGGAAAATATAATTAACAGGATAAAACCTATTGTTTTTGCAGCATTCTTTTTATTATATTTTAAATCCCTTATAAATCTGCTTAATCCGTATGTTGAATTTATATAAATTTTTGCTAAACTTAAACCCTTACTCATTTTCAATCAACTCCAAAAATATATTTTCTAATGACTCATCATTCTTTCTTTCCTTTAATTCGTCAACTGTTCCAACAAATATTATTCGTCCACCCTTTATAATTCCTATTCTGTCACACACCTTTTCTGCAACCTCCATAACGTGGGTTGAGAAGAAAACTGTTTTACCACTATCTGCGTGCTGCCTCATCATCTTTTTTAGCGTAAAGGCAGATTTAGGATCAAGCCCCACCATAGGTTCATCAAGTATCCATACAGGAGGGTTGTGCATCAAGGCACCTATTAAAACTAACTTTTGCTTCATACCGTGGGAATAACTGCTTATACTCTCTTTAAGTGCAGATTTTATTTCAAATTCTTCGGCAAGTTTCATTACTATATCTGCTCTCTCTTTGCTGTCCATTTCAAAAACATCAGAAATAAAATTTAGATACTCTAATCCCGTTAGTCTATTAAATATTTCAGGGTTGTCTGGAACATAGCCTATTTGTTTTTTTGCCTCAATAGGATTCTTTTTTACATCTATTCCGTTTATAAGTATCCTACCTTCATCCATATTAAGTATTCCTGTTATAAGCTTTATCGTTGTAGTTTTTCCTGCCCCATTTGGACCTAAAAATCCAAATATTTCTCCATCCCTAACCTCAAGATTAATGTTATCAAGTGCTTTAACTTTGTTTTTCCCATAGGTTTTAGAAACATTTTGAATTGTTATCATAACAACACCTCTTTGTAATTTTTGTAATTAGACATTTGTCTAAATATCTAATTACATTTTAGCAAAGTACACTTAAAAATTCAATATAAAAAAATCGTTTTGGCAATAAGCCAAAACGATTTTTTTATACAAGTCTATTTGCCATCTCTAAAAGCTCATTTGAAAGCCTCTTTGCATTTTCTGCTTGATTAATATGTTCTCTTGACATTGCAGCTGCCTCTTCAGAATTTGCCATAGTCTCCTGTGATACTGCTGCTATGTTTTCTCCTGCATTTGCTATTCTATTCATTCCTGCTATTACATTTTCCATCATTCTATTTAACATATTTGTCTTTTCCCTAATGTCAGATACATTTAAATTAATCTTTCCAAACATACTGCTTACTTCTTCTACGAGCTTTTGTTGTTTTTCATTTATCCTAATGAGCTCTGCAACCGCCTTTACTGATGTTATTGTCTCATTTTGGAGTTCATTTATTATATTTGCTATGTTATCTGAATTGTTTTTGCTCTCAAGTGCAAGCTTCTTAATTTCATCTGCTACTACTGCAAATCCACGTCCTGCTTCTCCAACTCTTGCCGCCTCTATTGCTGCATTTAATGCAAGAAGATTTGTCTGCTCTGCAATCTGTGCAATAACACCAGTTATATTTACAATGTCATCTGACTTTGTTTTAAGTGCATCCATTGTATGGCTTACGCTAACGTTTTTATCCTTAACTTCTTCTGCCATATTTGACAGGTCATTTATTATTGCTTGTCCATTTTGCACTATTGCTGTTGTTGCCTCTGTTGCCTCTTTAATTTCAGATGATGCCTTTGATGTACTTTCAACCTCTTGTCTAATTGAATCTATTGCATTATTGGCATCCTGTATTTCCTCTGCAGTATTTGATGCTCCGTGGGCAATTTCTTCTACTGCGTTAGAAAATGCCATTGTTGATGATGCTATTTCATCTATTATGTTATTTAATTCATTAGAATTGCTCTTTACTAAATTTGCAATTTCAATTAAATTTTCAATTGCCTTTCTTGCATCTTTTTCTTTATTCTCAAGCTCAGCTAAATTTGCTAACGTTTGCTTTCTTAAATTTCTTGTTACTCTAACTATAGTAAAGGTTGCTGGAATATACATTAAAACTGTTCCTGACATTAAAGCATAGTTTGAAGTATCAAGGCTTGTTGTTGCACCAGCTTGAATTCTTAAATATATAAATAGACCAATTGTGATAAAGGCAACTATATTTTGAATTGTCGTTAACATCCAGTCTGCATAAAGTGTATATGTAACAGCATATGGGAAAAAGAAAATAAAAGTCATTGCTTTTTCAGAAGTTAAAAGAGTTATTATATATGGGATACCATAACTTATCATTAATATCCATTTAATTTTTGTTGAGTCGTTTTTCTTGTTATATACCACATATGACAATATAAGTCCTGCAAATGCAACTGCTAAAATTGGGACTATAAAAGTGAGCGTTCTGTTGCCCTTCATATACTCGCCTGCAAAGCCTAATGCAAAAATAACAAAAATTAGAACGTGGATTTGTAATACTCTTTTGTTGATCATTTTTAGTTCTCTTTCGATAATACCCATCTACCTTTCCCCTTTCTTGAACTAAGTAGTCTAATTATTATATCGTATGAATTTTGGAAAACTTTATACTTCATTTTAAACTGACTTTTTTGCCTCTTCTGTTAAATAGTCAAGTATTTTATTTTTATCATCCACCAAAATAACCTTTGGCTTTAAATTTATTGCCTCTTTCTCATCAACATACGCATATGCCATTATAATAACCTTATCTCCTATATGCACAAGCCTTGCTGCTGCACCATTTAGGCATATATCTCCCTTTCCTCTTTCACCCTTTATTACGTATGTATCAAATCTTTCTCCATTATTTACATTTACTATCTGAACCCTTTCATTTTCAAGTAGCCCAACTGCATCCATCAATTCTTCATCTATTGTTATACTTCCAACATAATTTAAATTTGCTTCTGTTACTGTTGCCCTATGAATTTTACTCTTTAACATACAAAGCATCATACTCTCACCACCATATTGTCTATTAATCTTGTTTTGCCAAATTTAACTGCAAGAGCAATTAAAACTTCACCCTCTATCTTTTCTACTGGTTTTAGTGTTTCATTATTTACAATCTCTATATAATCTATCTGTGCATCTGGCATCTCTAATATAGTTTTCCTTATAGTATCAATGATTTTTTCTGATACTCTCTCTCCCTTTTCTATTTCTTCCTTTGCCTTTAGTAAAGATTTGTATAATATAGGTGCCTGTCTTCTCTCCTCTTCTGTTAAATATGTATTTCTTGAACTTAAGGCTAATCCGTCATCATCCCTAACTATTTCACATCCTACTATTTCAATATCAAAATCTAAATCCTTTACCATTCTTTTTATAACCGATAGCTGCTGTGCATCCTTTTGACCAAAATACGCTCTATCTGGCTTTACTATATTAAAAAGTTTAGTTACTATTGTTGCAACACCTCTAAAATGGCCAGGTCTTTTTGCACCACATAGTCCTTCTGTTAAACCAAGAACCTCTACATAGGTTGAATAGTTTTCTCTATACATATCATCCTTTGTTGGCATAAATAGAACATCACAACCTGCCTCTTCGCACATCCTACTGTCTCTCTCTTCATCCCTTGGGTATCTTTCATAGTCCTCATTTGGACCAAATTGAGTAGGATTAACAAAAACACTAACTACAACCACATCATTTTCGCCTCTTGCTCTTTTTACAAGGCTAATATGGCCTTTGTGAAGATACCCCATTGTTGGGACAAAACCTATACTTTTACCTTGTCTTTTTATATCCTTCATATACTTTTTCATTTCATCTACCGATTTAAAAATTAACATACTAATCCTCCTTTAATATAATTTTTCAAGTTCAGTTTTTGTTTGTTCATCAAGCTTAAAGGAGTGTTCATCCTTTGGAAATTTTCCACCCTTTACTTCATTTATGTATTCCTTAAAGGCATCAATTATATCAATTCTCAAATTCCTATACTGTTTAACAAATTTAGGCACAAAGTCGCTATATAGTCCTAATAAATCCTGCGTAACAAGAATCTGCCCATCACAGTGCACACCTGCACCAATTCCAATAGTTGGAACTGAAATAGCTTCAGTTATACGCTCTGCAACCTCCTTTGGAATTCCCTCAAGAACTATCGCAAAGACACCTGCTTCTTCTAATAGCTTTGCATCCCTTATTAATTTTTCTATCTGCCCTTTATTTTTACCCTGCACTTTAAACCCACCAAACACATTTACCGATTGAGGGGTTAATCCTAAGTGCCCCATAACTGGTATTTGGGCATTAATTATCGCCCTAACCTTATCAATTATTTCTTCTCCACCTTCTAATTTAACAGCGTGAGCCATACCTTCCTTTATCATTCGTCCTGCATTTTTTATAGCATCCTCAACGCTTATGTGGTAAGACAAAAAAGGCATATCAGCAACTATTAAGGCCTCCTTTGCACCCCTTGCAACTGCTCTTGTGTGGTGTATTATATCATCAACAGTTACCTGAAGAGTATTTTCGTAACCAAGAACCACCATACCAAGTGAATCACCAACAAGTATTCCATCTATCTTAGCTTCATCAACAAGCTTTGCCATAGAATAATCATAGGCAGTTAGCATTGTAAGTTTTTCGCCTCTTTTTTTAGCCTCTTTAAAGTAGGCAGTTGTTTTTTTCATATTTGCTCCTCCCTTAAAATATTAAATAGTTTTTCTACTGTTTTTTCATCTAAATTACCCTTTTCCAAAGCTATTGAGAGTGCAACTTCTCCAAGCATACTATATATTTTTCTATACTCACCTATACTTTGAATATGCTTCTCAACTGTACCAACATCACCTCTAACTATAGGCCCTGTAAGTGCTCCTTCTATTCCCCTTTGTTTAATGTTTTCTACTGCAGAGGCCATAAGTGGATATATTGCCTCCTCAATTTTATCTTCAGGAAAGCAACACTCTTTTAAAAGTTTCTTTGAAATTTTTGCTAAAGCAACTATATAATTTGATGCAAACACCATAGCGGAATGGTATTTTGCTTTAGAATTTGAAGGTATTTCTATATAGTTTATAGATATTTTTTCTAAAAAGCCCCTAATTAATTCTATATTTCTACCTTCAACTGTAAAATATGCGTCTTTTAAATTTTTATATACTTCTCTATCTGGAAAAGGGAAGATTGGATGAAGGGAGTATCCAAATGCACCACTGGCTTCTAATTCTGAAAAGACATCAGAAGAAAGTGAACCGCTCATATGAAATAATTTTTTATCCTGCAGGTTGAAATGTTTTAAACTTGAAACTATTTGTGCTATAACATCATCAGAAGTTGTAATAAATATAAATTCGCATTTTTCTACTATATCATCAATAGAAAAATATGCAGTAGATGCTGTAAATTCAGCCGCCCTTTTTGCCGATTCAAAGCTTCGACTAAAATAGCCATATACTTCAAGGCCGTGTTCTTTTAGGTAGCGTCCGAAGGCACAACCAACCTTTCCGGCGCCAATAAAACCTATTTTCATATTATCACCCCTTTTGAGTCTCACTCCTGCAGGATATGAGCTCTGGTGCAAGGGATACACCTTTAATTATTATAGCACACTTTGTCGTTTATTAACTATTTATTTGTAAAGGTTACAAATTTTTTATGTAAATTTGATTTGTATATGCAAAAAATGGTTTATTTCACATTTCACCTAAGTGGCACTCCTTGAATAATATAGTATAGAAAACGAAGGGGTGATTAATATGGATTCCTTTAGAGATTTTGTTGTTGGTGTTGAGAGTTTGGTTCCATTAAAGGATGGCAGTTTTGTTAAATATATAAATTTTGATAATGCAGCAACAACACCTCCCTTTAAAAATGTCATGTGGTTCATAAACTACTTTTCAGAATACTACTCCTCTATTCACCGTGGTGAAGGTTACAAGTCAAGGTTATCTACAGATTTATATGAATCGGCAAGGGATGATATTTTAAACTTTGTTGGTGCAAATAAAGAGGATACTGTTATCTTTGTTAAAAATACTACCGAAGCTATAAACAAGCTCTCCTTTAAGATATGCAGCCAATATCCAAATTGTGTTGTTTTAACAACAGAAATGGAACATCACTCTAATTTGCTTCCTTGGAGATTTAGATTCCATGTAGATACTATAAAGACAGACTCTTGTGGAAGAATTGACCTTGAAAACCTTGAGAAGAAACTAAAAAGCTATTATGGTATTGTAAAGCTTGTTGCAATAACCTATGCCTCTAATGTAACAGGCTACATTAATCCAGTCCATGAAATTGCTGAACTATGCCACAAATACGGTGCCAAAATATTCGTTGATTGTGCCCAAATTATAGCCCATAAAAAAATATCTATGAAAAATGAAGATGAACGCAAAAGTTTAGACTTTATTGCCTTCTCTGCCCATAAAATGTATGCCCCCTTTGGAATAGGTGTTTTAGTTGGGAATAAGAACAGCTTAAATTCAGGTATTCCAGACATAAAGGGAGGAGGAACTGTTAAGGTTGTAACCGACGATTTTGTTGTATGGGACGACCTACCCCATAAAGAAGAAGGAGGTACCCCTAATGTTATGGGGGTTGCTGCATTAATTGCTGCTATTAATACTCTAAATTATATTGGACTTGATAAAATAGAAGTCTATGAAAAGGAGCTTTTAAAATATGCCTCTGAAACATTACGCGATGTAAAAAATATAAAGTTCTACTGCGATGGAATAGAAAACAAAGTTGCGATTATTCCTTTTAATATTGAAGGAGTAAATCACAATGATGTTGCAAGACTGCTTTCTGAAGAATATGGAATTGGTGTTAGAAATGGATGCTTCTGTGCACAGCCGTATGTTCATAAGCTATTAAATTTAAGTAGAAATGACATTAAGAATATAATCAAGGATAGTGACATAACCAAAAGACCAGGGCTTGTTAGATTAAGTTTTGCACTATACAACACCTTTGAGGAAATAGATAGGCTAAAATGGGCACTTGATGAGATATCTAAAAAGTATTCTCAAAAATAAAGGGGTAGCAATTTGCTACCCCTATTTAATAATCCTCTTAATATCCTCCACAAACTCATCTATCTCTTCCCTTGTTGTATCAAAGGATGTCATCCATCTAACCTCATTTTTATCTTCATTCCAAATGTAGAAATAGTATTTTTCTAAAAGCCTATCTATTACCTCTCTTGGAAGTGAAGCAAAAACAGCATTTGCCTCAACCCTTTGTGTAATTATTATATTTGGTATCTCCCTTAATTTTCCTTCAAGATATTTTGCCATATCATTTGCATTCCTTGCGTTTTTTATATACAAGTCATCAGTTAAAAGAGCTTCAAACTGTGCTGATATATATCTCATTTTTGAGTGAAGCTGCATATACTGTTTCCTTCTGTATTTAAACCCTTCTGATAAATTTCTATTAAAAAATATAACTGCCTCTCCAAACATCATACCATTTTTAGTTCCTCCAAAGGATAGAACATCTACTCCTGCATCCTTTGTAAACTCTTTTATATCTAAATTTAAAAAACAAGCTGCATTTGCAATCCTTGCTCCATCCATATGTAAATACATATTATTATTATGGGCAAAATCTGCAATCTCCTTTATTTCTTCCTTTGTGTAAACAGTTCCTAACTCTGTTGATTGAGTAATTGATATAACCTTAGGCTGTGAGTGGTGCTCTACTCCTACTGCAAACAAATGCTTTTTCACATCTTCAAGCTTGATTCTTCCATCCCTACTTGGCACTGAAATTATCTTGCAACCAATGTTTTTCTCTGGTGCTCCACATTCATCAGTATTTATATGAGCCCATTCTGAACAGATTATAGAATTGTATGTATTCGTTATTGATGCAAGTCCTAATATATTTGCCGCAGTACCGTTATATACAAAATACACATCAATATCTTCACCAAATAACTTTTTAAATTTCTCCTCTGCCCTCAATGTATATTCATCATATCCATAGGACTTTGCATTATCAAAGTTTGCATTTACTATACTCTCCATTATTTTAGGATGTACCCTTGATGTATTATCGCTGGCAAAACTTTTCATAATATCCCCCCATTTTTGTTATACTAAATATATTTTAGCATACATTTATATTATTATACTATTTTTTGTTTACTACTTTACCTTTAAAAGCAAACTCTGTTAAAATAGCACTATAAGGGGGGATTAGTAATGGATAAAGAAAAAAGACAGGATCTATTTGCAATGTCTATTTTACTTATAACCTCAATAATATGGGGTGGTGGATTTGTTGCGACAAGAAATGGACTTGAACATATAAAACCCTTTTATCTACAGTTTTTAAGGTTTTCAATAGCCTTTCTTCTTTTATCATCAATATTTTTTAAAAAGCTAAAACAAATAACCAAAGATGATTTAAAGGGAGGGCTTATTGTAGGTATTTTTCTTTTTACAGCCTTCTCAAGCCAAACAATAGGACTTCAATATACAACACCGTCAAAACAAGCCTTTTTAACTGGAACAAATGTAGTTATGGTTCCTTTCTTATATTGGTTTGTGTTTAAGAAAAAGCCTGATATATTTTCTTATATTGGTGTATTTTTAAGCTTCATAGGAATATCTGTACTTACCTACGAAGGTGGAGTAGGCATAAATTTAAATATAGGAGATATGCTAACACTGTTATGTGCTCTTTTGTATGCTGCACATATAGTTGCAACAGGTCATTTTGCCAAGAATATAGACCCTGTAATATTATCTATAATTCAATTTGGACTAACAGCAATACTTTCTTTAATATTTGCTCTTATATTTGAACCTGTACCTGCAGTATATAATAAAACCACAGCATTTTCAGTTCTTTATCTTGGAATTTTTAGTTCCTGTATTGCATTCTTATTTCAAACAATAGGACAAAAATATACATCCTCCACTAAAACTGCAATCATATTAAGTACAGAGTCAGTATTTGGAACTATATTTTCAGTTATACTATTACACGATAAATTTACACTTAATATGTTTATAGGATGTTTACTTATTTTTGTATCTATATTAGCTGTTGAAACAAAATTTGGATTAAAAATAGAGCCTAATGCAGAAACAGCAAGTGAGTAAATCACTTGCTGTTTCTCGCTTCGTGCTCAAGGAGCCACTTTTTTCTAAAGAGACCTCCAGCATATCCTGTTAAAGAGCCGTCCTTCCCAACTACTCTATGGCAGGGTATTATTATTGCAATTTTGTTTTTATTGTTTGCACCACCTACTGCCCTTACAGCCTTTTCATTTCCAATGGCAACTGCAATATCCTTATAGCTTCTAACCTCTCCATAAGGTATTCTTTTTAATTCTTCCCAAACCATTCTTTGAAATTCTGTCCCATTTATCTCAACATTAACATCAAATTCTTTTCTTATTCCTTTAAAATACTCATCAAGTTGAATCTTGCATTTCCTTATTACATCATTCTCATTTTCCTTTAACCTTTTGTAGACAAAATCAATGGCGACTATTGCCTCTTCATTTGCAGCAATCTTAATAAGTCCTATTGGCGAATCATAGAAAGATATGTACAATGAACCCAACACCTTACACCCCCATTATTTTAAAGTGCCACTTAGGTGAAATATGAGTCGAACCATTTAATGGTAATTATTATTTCAACCTATTCAGTATACTTTTTAATTATATCAAAAAATTTGATTAATACCTACAGAATTTTTACAAAAATTTATTCATTTATTGTAATTCCCCACTTCCTCATATATAATCGTTATTAGGGGATTAGGGGGTGTTATTTTGTCTAAACTTAAGAGTAATTATTACCTTAATATACTAAATGGAGTTTTTCAAGCAATCGCACTAAATCTTGCCACTTCCTTTGCTGGTCTTTTTCTTAAAAGGTTAAATGCTGGTGATTCACTTGTTTCTCTTTTCAATTCTCTCCCAGCTTTTTTTAGTATAATGGCTATTTTTATTGGAGGTATAATTTTAAGTTCAGCTCAAAACAAAAAAAGAACTACATCTTTGATGTTTTTCATAACAAGATTATTTTACATACTAATTGCACTTGTTCCATTTCTAAACGAAAAATATAGAGCACTTATTTTTGTTATTCTATACAGCTCTATGAACTTTCCAAACTCTATTGCGGTATTTTTATGGCAGTCCTTCTTTGCGGATATTTTCCCACCAGGGCAAAGAGAACAATATCTTTCAATTAGAAACAGTATAGCTACCTTTGCTGGAACAGCTACAACACTCTTTGCAGGTTATCTTCTTACAACACTTTCAAGTTCAAAGGCAGAACTTATTAAGACCTATCAATACATATTTTTAATAGCATTTAGATTTGGAATTCTTGAGGTTTTTGTTCTTTCAAAACATAAATACAATGCAAAATCCTCCTATGCTGAAATTACAACAGAAAATAATAAACTTTCAATTGAATTTATAAAGAATCTACCTAAAAATAAGGAATATCTTATATTTATAACAACAGTTATAATATTTCACTTTACTTGGCAGATGGGATGGCCTCTATTTTTAACCTATGAAGTGGATTACCTACATACAAATGAATTTTGGGCATCTATTATATCAACAATAAATGGACTTGCAATGGCCTTTGGTTATAGATTTTGGGGAAGATTTTCCAAAAATCGTGGAAACTCCCTTGCACTCACATTAGCTGCAGTAGGAATGTCCTTTGCTCCATTTATGTATGCAATGTCTACTAAAATTTATCACGTTGCCTACTTCGTAGTAATAACTGGACTTAGTGTTTCAGGTACAATGCTTCTACTTATAAACTCCCTTTATGAGGTTGCCCCAAGGGAAAACAGAACATCCTATATTGCCTTTTATAACCTTGTTACAAATATAACCCTTGTAATTGCCCCTTGGGTTGGGATGAAGCTTTATAGAGTAACTACAATTAGGATTGCTTTAGTTATAGTCGGTATTTTAAGATTTATTTCAGGTATGCTCTTTATTTTAAGACATAAAAGGGCATAAAACCATTAAGGTTTTATGCCTAAGTGGATTTTTTGTTGCCTGTTTATATTAAATACTCTTTTACAATTTGTGGATGATTTCACCTTTAACCTAAGTGGCACTTTTAGAGGGCTCCTATTGTGAGTACTGCAATTATTATCACCATTAGTATTACAAGTAGCTTCCAAACGTGTTTTAGCCACTTATCATATGAAACTCTTCCTATTGCAAGACCTCCCATAACAACAGCACTTGTTGGTGTAATTAGATTTACAATACCCGACGCAGATTGGTATGCCGTTACTATTATATGCCTCGAAACATTCGCAAAGTCAGCAAGTGGTGCCATAATAGGCATTGATAAAGTTGCAAGCCCTGACGTCGATGGAATTAAAAAGGATAGTGGTATATAAAATAGATATGAAAGAATTGTAAATCCAACTCTACCTGTACCTGCAAGCGTCTGTTCTCCTAAATGTAAGATAGTATCTGTTATTTTACCTTCATTCATAACAACAGTAATTCCTCTTGATACACCAATTATTAATGCAACACCTAAAAGATCCCTTGCACCTTCAACAAATGTTGATGTAAGCTCATCTTCCTTCATTCCATATACAATTCCTATTAAAATTGCTGAAACTAAAAAGAGGGCTGTTAATTCTCCAAACCACCATCCAAGTGTTGGAATAGCTGTTATACCTATATCTGAGAATGGAATTACTCCAAATACCATTATTATAAATGTTGCAGCAAACATATATAAAACAAGCTTTCTCTTTCCTGTAAGCTCTAAAAACTCTGTTCCTTCCTTATGTGCAAGAAAATGTTCCTTATCCTCCTTTAAGGCTTCGTATACAAGGGATTTACTTTTATCCCTTCTTATTTTTTCTGCATAATTCATTACATATAATATAGCTGCTGCTTCACCTAAAACTAAAATTAAAAGCCTATATATTATACCATCGCCTATAGATATATTTGCAAATCCAGATGCTATTCCTGTTGCAAAGGGATTTACAGTTGAACCTAAAACTCCAGCTCCAGCACCCAGCATTATAACAGAAACTGCTGTTAGCGTATCATAGCCTGCTGCCAAAAATACAGGAATTAGGAGTGGATAAAAGGCAATAGTCTCCTCTGCCATACCAAAAGTTGTACCTCCTAAAGAAAATAAAATCATTAAAATAGGTATCATCCACTTCTCTTTTCCCTCAAGCCTTCTTGTTACATTTGCTATCCCCGCCTCAATTGCACCTGTCCTCATAACTACACCCAAAAAACCTCCTATTACAATTACAAATAAAGAAACATCAACAGCATCATAAAATCCATTAACAGGTGCTAAAATTATCTCTTTTAATCCCTGTGGGTTTCTCTCAACTAAATGATAGGTATTCGGTATAGGTTGTTTTTTTGCTGCTGTTGGGTCAACATAATTATACTGTCCTGCTGGTACAATCCAGGTTAAAATAGCCACCAATATTATAATTATAAAAAGTATTGTAAAGGCACTTGGCATCTTAAATCTCCTCTTTTGCATCTTTCATTCCTCCCAAAATCTAAAATGCTCCATTTATATTACCTATTATTCTTTCTTAATTGATAGTTTCCCCAATATTAATTTTCATATTAAATATGTTAACCACCTAAAACCAATTACAAATATTGGATGAATTCACCTTTCACCTAAGTGGCACTTTCTGTTACAAACTTTTAATTATGTAAGAAGTATACATACATATTGTATATTAAATTAATTTATTGCATAAAACAAGTTTTTTTACGAATAAATATTATATTTTATACAAACCCTCTGTTTAAAAACACAATATCTTGAATAAAAAATTTTTAATTTTCAAAATAGTTAGTATACTGACGTAAAAAGAAGATAAAATAATAATATTGATAAAAATTCAATACCAATAGGCATTTTTGCCAAAGTATAAGGTTTTACCTGCTTTATACATAAAATGTATAATGAATAATGTAAAATAATTGCAATATAAGTTGCAACAAAGGGGGGATAAAATGAGTAACCTTATAAACATCACCTCCGAGATTGGAAAACTCAAAAAAGTTCTATTGCATAGACCAGGAAATGAAGTTGAAAACCTCGTACCCGAGTATCTCGGAAGACTGCTTTTTGACGATATACCATATCTTAAAATAGCACAGGAGGAGCACGATAAATTTGCACAGGTTCTTAAAGAAAACGGTGTTGAAGTTGTATACCTTGAAGAACTTGTTGCTTCAGCTTTAAATGATAGCAAAGTAAAAGTAGCATTTTTAGAAGAGATGTTAAGTGAGAGCCGAATTAACTCACCTTCTCTTAGACAGGCTATTATTGAATATCTACTCTCTATGCCTACACGTGATATGGTAGATAAAATAATGGCTGGAATTAGAAAAGAAGAAATTGAAATTAAAGAAATAACATCCCTTGCTGACCTAATGATGGACGACTATCCCTTCTATTTAGATCCAATGCCAAATCTTTATTTTACTCGTGACCCAGGTGCAGCAATTGGTAATGGAATTACATTAAATAAGATGCAGACTGAGGCAAGACGACGTGAAACTCTCTTCTTAAAATACATCCATAAATATCACAAAGACTTCAAAGAAGCTAATGTCCCCCTATGGTATGACAGAACATTACCCTTCTCTATTGAAGGTGGAGATGAACTTGTTTTATCAAATAAAGTTATTGCAATAGGCTGTAGTGAAAGAACATCTCCAGAGGCTATTGAAATAGTTGCTAAAAATTTGTTTAAAGAAAATACAGGCTTTGAAAAGGTTCTTGTATTTGAAATACCAAAATGTAGAGCCTTTATGCACCTTGATACTGTATTTACTATGGTTGATTATGACAAGTTTACAATTCACCCTGCAATTCAAGGGCCACTTAGCGTATATGAGGTAACTAAGGGTGTCAACAATACATTAAAATTCAAACACAATACAAGCCCACTTGAAGAAATATTGAAGGATGCCCTAAAACTTGACAGCGTTGAGCTTATAAAATGTGGTGGAGGCGACTTTATAGTTGCAGGACGCGAACAATGGAATGATGGTTCAAACACTTTAGCAATAGCACCTGGTGTAGTTATAACCTATGAAAGAAATTATGTTACAAATGAGATTTTAGATAAAAAAGGAATTAAAGTCTTATCCATCCCAAGTTCAGAGCTATCTCGCGGACGTGGTGGTCCAAGATGTATGAGTATGCCTCTATATAGGGAAAATATTAATCTTTAAAATATATTTACATAAAGAAAGGGGAAATAGGTATGCCAGTTAATTTAAAAGGAAGAAGTTTTTTAACACTTATGGACTTTACTCCAGAGGAAATTAGATACTTACTTGACTTATCCCACGATTTAAAATCTAAAAAGAGAGCAGGAATTAGAAACAACCTTCTTGCTGGAAAGAATATAGTACTTCTATTTGAAAAAACTTCAACAAGAACAAGATGTGCCTTTGAAGTTGCAGCATTAGATGAAGGTGCCCACGTTACATTCCTTGATTCAAATAGTTCACAAATGGGTAAAAAGGAATCATTAGAGGATACTGCAAAGGTTCTTGGAAGATATTATGACGGTATTGAGTATAGAGGTTTTGACCAAAAGGTTGTTGAAGATTTAGCAAAATTTTCAGGAGTTCCTGTATGGAATGGTTTAACTGACGTTGACCATCCAACACAAATTCTTGCAGACCTTATGACAATTGAAGAACACGTTGCAAAGCCACTTAACAAGGTTAAGGTTGTATTTGTTGGAGATACAAGAAACAATATGGCATATGCTTGGATGTATGGATGTGCAAAGATGGGAATGCACTTTGTTGCATATGGTCCAAAGGAACTTTGGCCACAGGAAAATACAGTTGAAAAGGTTCGTGAAGTTGCAAAGGAAACAGGTGCAACAATTGAAATTACCGATAACATAGAAGCTCTAAAGGGTGCTGATGTAATCTATACAGATGTTTGGGCATCAATGGGAGAAGAAGCTCAACTTGCTGAAAGAGTAAGACTTTTAACTCCATTTAGAGTAACTATGGATATGATAAAGGCTACTGAAAATCCTGATGTAATATTTATGCACTGTCTACCATCCTTCCACGACTTTGAAACTAAGATGGCAAAGGATGCTATGGAAAAGATGGGACTTGATATTAGAGAAGTTACTGACGAAGTATTTAGAAGCAAGCACTCAGTTGTATTTGATGAAGCTGAAAACAGAATGCATACTATAAAGGCGGTTATGGTTGCTACTCTATGATAAGTAAACAAAAGGTGCCAAGCACCTTTTGTTTACTTAATATTAAATAAAGATAGGAGGATAATTATGGCAAGAATTGTGGTAGCTTTAGGGGGAAATGCTCTTCAAGCTAATCCAAAGGATATTTCAGCAGAGGCACAACTTGAAACTTGTCATCATACTGCAAAGGCAATAGTTGATTTAATAGAGGATGGTCACGAAGTTATCATTGCCCACGGAAATGGCCCTCAAGTTGGACAAATTGTTGCAACTTATGAAGCTGCAAATGCACAGGATAGCTCAAAACCTGTTATGCCATTTCCTGAATGTGGTGCTATGAGTCAAGGATATATAGGATACCATTTGCAACAAGCAATAAGAGAAGAAATGCTAAAGAGAGATATTAAAAAATCTGTTGCAGCAATTGTAACTCAAGTTGTAGTTGATAAAAACGACCCTGGATTTAAAAATCCTACAAAGCCAGTTGGTTCCTTCTTTACAGAAGAACAAGCAAAGGTTTTAATGGCTGAAAAGGGATATGTAATGAAGGAGGATGCAGGTCGTGGATGGAGACGTGTTGTTCCATCACCTATGCCAATTGCTGTTGTTGAGGAACCTATTGTAAAAACACTTGTTGAGGCAGGACACGTTGTTATTACTGTTGGAGGCGGTGGTGTCCCTGTTATTATGAAGGAGGATGGAACACTTGAAGGTGTTGCGGCAGTTATAGACAAGGATCTTGCCTCAGAAAAGATTGCAGAACTTCTTGATGCTGATGAACTTGTTATACTAACTGCTGTTGAAAAGGTTGCTATAAACTTTAATAAGCCAGACCAAAAGGATTTAGATACATTAACTGTTGAAGAGGCTGAAAAGTATATAGAGGAAGGACACTTTGCTCCAGGTTCAATGCTTCCAAAGGTTAAGGCTGCAATGATGTTTGCAAATTCAAAGGAAGGAAGAAAGGCTATTATAACTTCCCTTGAAAAGGCAAGAGAAGCATTAAAGGGATTTACAGGAACAGTAATTACAAGATAAGAAAATTCGCTTTGGTAATTCCAAAGCGAATTTTTTATTTAACAAAATAAATATATATTAAGGAAGAAAGCAATCTAAATTTTAAATTGCAGAATTATTTCTTCTAACTTAGAAGATACATCTTCAAGCTGGGTCATTAAATTCTTAACATTTTCAACAGCATTAACTTGTTCTTCTGATGCTGTACTTATTTCACTTATTGAAGTTGCCGTGCTTTGTGAAATATTTGCAATTTCATAAATGGAGCTTATAACTTCCTCTTTGCTTTTATCAATTTGATTTACTGCATCACCAAATTTATTTATTCCAAGAGCAACCTCTTTAAAGGATTCATTTATTTCATTAAATATTGAAATAATCTCATTTATCGATTTTGTTTGGTTGTTTAACACATTAGCAATATTCTCCATAGACATGGATGTATTACTAATATTTCTATTTATATCTTTAATTATTTTTACTATAGTAGAAGCAGACTTTTTAGAACTATCTGCAAGCTTTCTTACCTCATCAGCAACTACCATAAATCCACGTCCAGCTTCCCCTGCCCTTGCAGCTTCTATAGCAGCATTTAATGCAAGTAGATTTGTTTGTTCCGCAATTTGATTTATGTCATTTAATATAGCCTCTACATTCTTTGTACTTAAGGTCAAACTATTTGACATTTCTTTTACGTTATTAATACTTTTTACATTTTCATCAAATTCATTAATAATGCTTTTTACATATTCAATTCCATTTAAGCTTTTTTGCATTGCTATTTTTGATTTTTTATCTAAGTTTTCAAATGTTTCTACAGATTCCCTCAACTGATTACCAAAACTTTTAACCTTGTCAGTACATATATCTGCCATATCATTTTGTGTATTTGCTCCATCTAAAATTGATTGTATACTTGCAGAAATTTCATAAATAGCACTATGAAGTTCGTAAACACTTGAGCTTACATCTCCTGCAACCTTTTTTGTTTCATTTACTGCATTTGATGTTTTTTCAATCATAGTTCTTAAATTATTAATCATATTGTTGAATATATTTGACAGTTTTCCTAATTCGTCTTTTGTATTCACATCAACATTAATTGTCAAATCTCCAGTTTCTATGCTTTGGGTTGCCCTAACTATTTTATCTAGTGGTTTAAGCAACCTTCTCATATATACAATTATAGTTAATGTAATTATTAATATAAACAATATGCCCACTATTAAAATATAATTTAATATCTTAATCGTATCCTTTAATAACAGATTTTTAGGAACTTCATAGACTAACTTCCAACCATTTTGTGCAGTTGTATAAATTATTAGTTTTTCCTTTAAATTGTCTTTGAAGTAAAAGTATCCCTTTTCGTTATTTAAATTAGCTTTTTTATCTTTTGATAATTCTTTACCAATAAAATTTAAATCTGGATGGGAAATTATATTTCCCTCCTGATTTACTATATACATTATTGAACCATCATTATTTTTCATTAATGCCTTTGAAAATTTCAAAGGACTTAAACTAATAACAAGAAGTCCTAATTTTTTACCAGAGTCTAAATCTTTAATTGCTGAATAATTACTTACTGTAATATCATCAACAAAACCCAAATTTAATTTTGCTGGAGGTGTCCAATAGTTAGGACTTTTAGATTCTACAAACTCCTTATAGTACGGAACTTTTTCAGTTGTTATATCACTTTTAATATTTGGATATCCATAATTTATTTTTCCATCTATAATTATGAAAACATCACTTATTATATCATTTGATAATGCTATAGAGGAAACTTTACTCTCTAATGCCTTGCTTGCTAACAATTTATCATAATCATCTTTAAAATCCTTTTGTAAAATCTCAATTAAATCCTTATCGGATATAATTTGGATTGCATAATTATTTATACTCTTGGTAATATATTCAATATAATTTTTGTTTTGTTCCAATACTTGATTAGCTGAATTAATATATTGCATTTTTGCAGATGTCATTAAAACATCATATATCGTTCCAAGCAAAAGCAAAAAAGCCATTAATGTAATAAAACTAATTACCCTAATTAATCTTATTGAAAGTCTCTTGTTTGAAAAAATACTAATATTACTAATATTTATCTTTCTGTATAAATTTTTGATTTTAGCATTAGCCATTCTCTTTAACATTTTCCCCCCACCTTTTATCCATTAGACCTTTATTTATCTCTTCTAAATGTAAATGCAGCTGTTTCAGGAGATAACACTTAATCACCTAACAATCCCTTCATTTTCCTCATTAAATTTTCTTCTCCTTCTTTCGTATAATAGTATCTTTCAATTCCCTCTCTTTTTCTCAAAGCCTCATTTATTGCATCAAGGTATCCCTTTGCAGTAGCCCTCCAAGTATATTTTGATTCTACTCTTTCTATTCCAAGCTTTTTATACATTTCAAAATTATCAAGTGCCTTTATAAGCCCCTCTGCAACATCCTCTGGATTTTCAGGGTCAACTATAACTCCATAATGTCCTCTATCTACTGTCTCAAGAGTTCCACCATTTTTAGTAACAACTGCAGGAAGACCAGCATACATTGCCTCAATTGGAGCAAGACCAAATGGCTCATATAGTGCTGTTAGGCAGAAAACAGATTTTAATCTACTAAAAACTCTATATTCAGAAGCAAGCTGTCTTTGACAATTTATAGGGAACATTGATACCTTTCCATAAAGGTTATATTCTTTTATAATAGCCATTATTTCATCCATTATTTCCTTCTCTTCAGCATTTAAATTTGAATAGTCCTCAAAGGCATTCTCAACATTTCTTAATACTATAACAAGGTTTGCCTTCTCCTGTAATTTTTTATTTTTAGCAAAGGCAATGACTGCCCCCTTATGATTTTTCTTTTTATCAAATCTTGAGGATAAAACAACATATTGAAGGTTTAATCTATCCTCAGATATATCCCTTCTTAAATATCTATCTATATATTCCTTAGTTTTATCATCTTCTTCCGAATATTCATAGGTAAATACCTTTGTATTTACTCCTGGAGGAACTACCTTAAACTTTCTATCATCATTTACATCAACTGCCCCTGTATAGTATTTATGGCTATACTGATTAAACCTTTCCTGTTCTGTAGAAACGATGTTCACACAGGACCTATTCATTGCAATTCTCTCTGCAAATATTCTTTTTGAAAAGTTAAATCTCTTTTCAAACTCATCAAAGTTGTCTTTATTGACACCAAGCTTGTCCATTTTTTGTGCACCAAGTGAATGTGCTGTAAAAGTAAATGGAACATCAAAAATGTTAGAAAGTATTGCTCCAACAAGTCCACCATCTGCATAATGGGTCGTTATTGCATCTAATTTTGTATTCTCTTTTCTATAAAACTCCACTATCCCATCCACAAATTCATTCGCAAGATATGGCCAAAGCTCCTCCTTTGGTAAAAATTTATCTCCACCAAAGGTTATTCTTACTACTCTAACATTTTTGTTTCCGTGATAAATTTCAACGTCCTTTGAAAACTCTGGCCACTTGTCATCTACTATTTTTCTTGTAATTATATCTACATTTATCCCCATTTCTCCAAGAGCAAGTGCGACTTCCTTTACATAAACAAGCTGTCCACCAAAGTCTGGATGTTGCGTCCAGTAGCTATCGTTATTATCAAAATTACCTTGTGGATTGATGAATGCTATTCTCATACTTACCTCCTATACATTAAATTCTTTTATTAAATCTTCATACTTTGACATTGGTGAAATAGCACCTACATATCTTAATTTAAAGGCACTTGCAGCAAGCCCAACCTTTACTGCGTCTAAAATACTTCTTCCCTTTACTATTCCTGTGTAAAAGCCTGACCAAAAGGCATCTCCTGCCCCCGTTGTATCTTGAACTTCAGTTGCTAATGTGCAAAACCTTTGAATTTGGTTTTTATCTGCAACTATCACTCCATCTTTTCCAAGGGTCATAACAACAAGTTTTGCATCAAGTTCAAGGAATTTTTTTATTTGATTTTCTGGAGTATCCTTACCAAATAATCTTTCTGCATCATCCTCTGATGGCTTTATAAAGTCCACATGCTTTATTATTGATTTAATATAACCTACTCCATCAAAATCTTCTTCCCACAAATCTTTATGGTAATTTGGGTCAAAGCCTATTAGTGTACCACTTTTTTTTGCTGTTTCAATCCCCTTTTCTACTACTTTTCTTGATTTCTCTCTTGATAATGGCCAAGTTGAAAAATGCATAATCTTTGATTTTTTTATAGCCTCATCTAATTCCTTTGTATATACTAAATCATAATCTGCACCTCTATAAAATATAGGTATGGGTGTACCCTTTGATCTTGTAACAACAACCATACTTGTAGAAGCATTTGAACGTTCTATAAGTCTTGTATCTATACCTTCTGAGTTTAATCTTTCAATTAGGAAATCTCCCATTCCATCTCTTCCTACACAGGAGACAGTTATTGAATTTAGCCCTAATTTTTTTGTATTTATAGCTATATTAGAAGGTGAGCCCCCAAAGTTTCTAACATAATCATTACAACCTTTATTATCTTCATATTCTTTTGAAATCATATCTATAAGTATTTCACCTAATGTTAATAAATCAAATTCTACATTTTTAAAAACGATTGGTTTTGTCATATCCAGCATAAAAATCCCACCTTATATTAGTTTAAGAAACAATTTTGAAAAGCTTTTCATTAATGTTTAAAAAAATTACTTCGTACTATTTCTTATAATTAATTTATATTCTAATTCAATATATTTTTTTATAATTTTACCATCTATCTTATTTATTATTGATTTAGCTGCCATCCTTCCAGCTCTATTAAAATCAATCTTTACCGTAGTTAGTGATGGATTATATATTCCAGATATGATGTTATCATCAAATCCTACAACCTGTACATCCTTAGGAACATAAATTCCTAAATCCAATAAACACTTTATTGCACCAAGTGCCATAAAATCATTTGCTGCAAGAATTGCATCCACCTTTTGTTTGTCTAAAATTGCTCTCATTAGTTCATATCCTGATTTTATTGTAAAATCTCCTTCTTCATAAATAAGATTATTAGGATTTAAGCCTTCTTCTACAGCGGCTGTAAGAAACCCCATAAATCTATCATAACCTGCTGCCCTATCCCAAAGTGGACCACCTATCATTGCTATATTTTTTGCTCCTTTTGAAAATAAGAGCTTTGTTGCCTCATAGGCAGCTTTTTTATTGTCTATATTCATTGATATAATATTTTCGTGTTCAAAATTTTGTCCAAACACAAGAAAAGGAATTGGTGTATTGTCAATCACTGTTTTATGTTTTTCAGTATATCTTGTTCCTGTAAATATTATACCATCTACTCTTTTTTCTTTAAAAACCTCGAAACATTCAACCTCTCTATTTAAATCATTACCTGATGTTGTAAGTAAAATGTTATATCCATATTCCTTTGCCTCTTTTTCTACTCCTTTTACAAACTCAGAAAAATTTATATTTGAAATATCCGGAACTACAATACCAAGGGTATAGGTTCTTTTGTGTATTAGTCCCCTTGCCAAGGCATTTGGCTTATAACCAGTTTCTTCTAAAACCTTTAATACCCTATCTCTTTTTTCATCCTTTACATTTCCCGTTCCATTTATAACCCTTGATACTGTAGCCGGCGAAACTCCTGCAAGTTTAGCTATATCCTTAATGTTAAAACTCATATTTATACCCCACAATAATATATATTTAGTAAATTAAGGAGCGAACTTCTTTTATTAATACTATCTCGTTAATCCCTAAATATTATGATGTCACTTCCCCAAATAATATAAAACTTTATAGATTTTTTATTCAAAATAATTTTATGTTTTGTGCCTCTATTTGTCAACTATTTATATATTACTATTTTATTGATCCTGAAATCATACCTTTGATTATATGCTTTTGTCCTAATAGGAATCCTATAACTATAGGTGTTGCCGCCATCAATACTGCTGTCATTATTAAGTCCCATTTTTTAACAAATGAGCCTGCAAATGCAGCAATTGCAAGTGGAATAGTTTGTATATTTTGCCCTATACCTAAAACAAGGGATGGTAATAAGAAGTCATTCCAAATCCAGATTGCATTTAAAATACATATTGTAACAATTATAGGTTTTAATATAGGTAATATTATCTTAAAAAATATCTGAGGTTTTGTACATCCATCTATCCAAGCAGCCTCTTCCAATTCAAGAGGTATAGTTTTAATAAAACCATGGAACATAAATACAGCAAGTGGTGCACCAAAACCAATGTAAGCAAAAATCATACCGTGGTAAGTTCTCAGCATTGGTAATCCAATCGCCTCATTTATCATTCTAAAAAATGATACAAGAGGGAACATAACTACTTGGAAAGGAATTATTAAACCACTTACAAATAACAAAAATATAAAATTTGAAAGTTTTGTCTTTCGTCTAACTAAAACCCACGCTGCCATTGCAGAAAATAGGGCTATAGTAATAAGTGAAAATACTGTAATAATTACTGATGTATATACGCTTGACGCATATCTTATATTAGGATTTGTCCATATAGTCTTTATATTTACAAACAACTGCATCCATCTATCTGGAAGTTTTATAGGATTAGTAACAATTTCTAAAGAAGACTTTGCTGAATTTATAATTACAATAAAGAAGGGGAAAATGGTTATTAAAAATAAAATTAAAGTTAATAATTGTAATAAGACTTCCTTTAGCCTCTTTTTTGATATCATTACATTTCAACCTCGCTTTTCTTGTTATAATAAACTTGAGCAATAGATATTACTGACAACATTATAAAGAAGATAATTGCACGTGCTTGTCCTTCAGCCATCTTATTGTACTTAAAGGCAACATTGTATATATGAACTGCTAAAAGTTCAGTTGAGTTTACTACATCACCTCTAAACATTGCAGTTGGTCCACCATTTGTTAGCGCAACTATAATATCGTATTGCTTAAAGGAGTTAACCAATGTTAAGAATGTAGTAATAGTAAAAGCATGTGCTATCATTGGTATTGTTATATTCTTTAATTTTTGCCAGTAATTTGCACCATCAATTGAGGCGGCTTCTACTAACTCCTGAGGTACATTCAATAATGCTGCAACATAAATCATCATAATATATCCTGCATATTGCCAAGTAAATGCAAATACAAGTCCAAACAAGGTTAAATTTGGATTTGATAAAATAAGAACATTTGCTAACTTTTGAATTCCAAGAGCAGAACCAATTGCTGGAACAACACTTTTAAATATAAATTGCCAAATATAACCTAAAACTAATCCACCAATTAGGTTTGGTATAAAAAATCCTGCCCTATAAAAATTTTTAAATTTTATTTCCCTTGTTACTAAAATTGCAAACAGTAATGCTACAATATTTATTGATATAACACTTAAAAGAGTAAATATAAATGTTCTAAATAGAGAATATAAAAATTTATAATCTGAAAACATTTTTGTATAGTTTTTAAAACCAATCCAATTAGGCTTAAGACCTGCAACAGCCGTCCAATCAGTGAAGGAGTAATAAAGCCCCATAAAGAATGGAATTATTACTACCATTACAAATGCAAACAAAGCTGGTGTCACAAACATCCAAAATACTGCTCTATCGTAACTTTGTTTATTTTTCATTCTATTTCTCCCCTTTTTAATTTATGAAAAAGAAAGGGTGAGCAGGAACACCCTTTCTTTAGTTTTATTACTTAATTGACTTAATCTTTTCTGCAATCTTTTCTATAAATTGCTCTTTTGTTAAATCGCCTTTTGCATAACTTTCATATATTGGTCCAAGTGTTCCCATACCAAATCCATCTGGCATATCATTTTGTAACCAAGTATATGCTGTTCCCTTTGCTAACCATTCTGTTACATTTGCTGAAAGTGGAGCAGATGGCTTAAGCTTTACGTTTTTGAACGCTGGAACCATTTTAGCTTCATTAACCATATAGTTATGTCCTTCTTCTGTCATAGCAATAGAATTTATAAAATCTCTTGCTTCCTTAAGGTTTTTGCTATCTTTATTTAAAACATAAAAGGATGGTGCTCCTATAAATATTCCCTTCATTTCTCCCTTTACTGATGCGTGTGGTGCAAATCCCATTGGGAAGTTAACATTGTTTTGTGCAAGCCATGGATCTATCCAGTTTCCTTGGTGTATAAATGCAGCCTTCTTTGTTGCAAATTGTCCAACTTGTGCATCATAGTTTCCTGTTAAAAGAACATTTTTATCTGCATACTTGAATAATAACTCTACCCAATCAGCATATTCCTTTAATCTTTGCATATCTGGTTCGCCATTTAATAGTTTATTTAATACTGTCTTGTCCCCATATGGAAGACCAGCTGATAAATATCCATTAAAGTTATGTAAACCTGTAACCCATCTCATATCAGGACCTGCTGCCATAGCAACAACTGATGAAATACCTAATTCTTTCTTCATTGAATCTAACTTTTCAAATGCAGCTTTATATGCTTCTTGTGAAGTTAATGTATTTGGATCTATTCCTGCCTTATCTAACATTTCTTTATTATAAGCCATACCCCAAGCTTCAACTGCCACAGGGAATCCATATACTTTACCATCAACTACAAACTCTAAATCTGTTTGATCTATCCATTCGTCACCTTCAAATGGAGCAAGCTTTGATTTCCAAGTGTTATATCCACCCATACCTTCAATAACAAAGATATCAGGTTGACGGTCTGATTGGAATTCTGCCTTTAGATTTTCTGCATATGGTGAATCTCCGCCTGATGTTTTAACAATTACTTCTACACCTGTTTTCTTTGAATATTCTGCGGCATATTTTGTTAAAGCATCATGAATTTCTACTTTGTTTTGGTAGATTACAACAGTCTTTTTTTCATTTTTGTTTTCTTTGTTTTCCCCAGTAGTTGAATTTTTAGATGAACAACCTGTCATAAGGCTACCAACTAAAAATACTGAGGTTAAAAGTGCTAAAGCTCTTTTCATTATATAATCCCCCTTTATAAATTTTATTTATTTAATGAATAGTAAAACAACTATTCATTTTTACAATTTAGTTTTTGAAACGTTTCCAACTAACTTAAAAAAATAAATAAAGTAAGTGGATTCTAAAGATATATAAATTTATTTTTTATCCATAGGATATATTTGAAAAGCTTTTCTTAATTAAAAATTATCACACTTTTTATATAATTGTCAATATTTTTTTTTATTTATTTTTTGAAAATATAATCTTTTTGAATTATCTGCATAAGCTCTCTTAATCCATCTATAACAAAATCTGGGCTATAGCTTAATACCTCATCTAAATCAAGCATTGTATATTTCACAAGACAGGTTTTAGAGCCTGCATTTTTTCCACATTGAATATCATAATGGCTATCACCAACATATAGAACTTCACTTGGTGATATTTTAAGTCTTTTGCAGGCCTCAAGTAGAGGTTGTGGATTGGGTTTGTGTATTTCTGTATCCTCCATTGCAATTATTACATCCATTAATTCAAATAAGTTAAAATACTTAAGTCCCCTCTCTGCCATCCTCTTTCTTTTTGAGGTTACAACACCTATTTTAAGCCCTCTATTTTTAAGCTCCTCCAATGTTTCCTTAGCATTGTCCATTAATTTAATCATACTGTCGTGTTTTTCTTCATTGTATTTAACATAGGTTTTATACATTTCTTCAACCTTTTCCTTATCATATCTTTCAAGAGTTAATCTTAATGGTTCACCAAAATATCTTACAATTTCTTTTTCATCTAAGTCTCTATTCAAATGCTTTTTTAAGGTATGTTTATAAGATGAAATTATAAGCTGATTTGTATCTATAAGTGTTCCATCTAAATCAAATAACACTGCCTTAAACATATTCTCCCTCCTAAAAACAAGTTAAGTTACAATCTAATAATAACATAAATACATAATATTTCAAAACTTTGTAAAAATAAATTGTATAGGTATTAATTTAAAATAAATTATTAAAACCTAATGGTAGATAATACACTAAAAATTTTGTATAATATATCGTATTATAATGATATTATGTTTAAGAGGGGTTATTATGAAACTTACAACATTAGACTCAATTAAAAATTTTATAAAAGAAAATACAATGTGTATTTTATATTTTTCAAGCAAAACTTGTACTGTATGCTACGCACTTTATCCTAAAATTGAAGAGGTTCTCCTTAGCTATCCAAACATAAAACTTGCTGAAGTAGAGATAACTGACGTGCCAGAATCTGCTGGAGAATATTCAATATTTTCATTTCCTACAATACTTATATTTATAGATGGGAAAGAAATAGCCCGAAAATCAAGAATAGTAAGCATTGATGATTTTCAGGCTACTGTTGATAAGTATTATTCACTCTTATTCTAAAAATATAAAGTTAGTAAAAGGGTGCAACCCTTTTGCTAACTTACTTTATTAAATCATCCACCCATTTATTATTTGTATCTATTACATATGCTACATACTTATATTGTTGTCCGTCATATCCATAGTACATTTCAATACTTCCTCTTGCTTTATCTATTCCGTCAAAAATTATCTCATCTTTATACTTATAATTATTATTCAATATATCCCTTCTTAAATTATTTACAACAAATTTAATCTTCTCCTTGTCATTAATTTCAATCTCTCTTTTATCCTTTAAAAATATCATAACCTTATCAAATTCATTGTAATCTATGTTGAATATATTATAATTTATTTTTTTATATTCCTCATCCATTGATATTAAATTCATATACTCTTTATACTTGCTATCAAAACTTCCTTCATATAGTCTTTTTATTTCTCTACCATTTTTAAGTTTATATACTATATATACACTCTCTGATGAACTATATTCCCTCTTTAACGATGTTATATGCTCCTGTAGAGAAATTATTTTTTTGATGGTTTCTTTGTTTGTAATATAAAACCTTGGTGCTTTAAACTCATGCTCCATATCATAAATAATCTTTTTTGAATTAGATATACATACACTCTCAATATCATCTATTTTAGGAGGGTTGTGCCTAAATATTATATCAGTCTGACTAATTAATAAAAATAAAGACATTAAGGAAACAACTATAAAATATCCCTTTAGTTCTTTATGCACTTTTAAGTTTCTTTTTAATAGCGCTTCTGATAAATAATATCCTAAAAAAGCACCTATTAATCCCCATATAAAAGTTGTAAATATACCTCCTTTTACTATCATTGTAGATAAACTTGAAACTCCAAACATAAATAGTACTGAATTAAAATATTTTAGTCCTTCCGCTATTAAGTCAAATACTATTAATTTTGTTGCCCTTTCGTTTTTTCTTTTTATAAAAAGCATGTAAGTTAGTGCTAAATATATTAGTATTGTTAAAACTGAATATAAATAATCAATAAAAAGTGCCCTACTAATTACAATTTTACCGTTTAACCAACTTAAAAGAGGAAACACATAAATTATAAGTGATTTTTTTGCTTCTAAAGCTTCAAAACTGCTATTTAAGTATAAACCATAAAAAATAACATTTAAAAAGGAGTATAAAACAGATACAAATATAATTGGAATAAAATTAATAGCCAATCCTCCTGCTGTTTGAAACAACGTGTTCGATGTAATAATTCCTAACAACAAACTTTGTAAGAAGAAAATTATACAAACTAAAAAGAGCATTATATAAAAATTTATTATTATACTTTGTTTAATCAATTCATTAGCGTTTAATATATAATAAATCACTTCAGTTATTAAAAAATTAACAAAAATTGGAGTAAAAATTAGAACAATCCCTGCAAAAAACTTGCTTATTAAAATATATGTCTTTGAAAATGGTAAACTAAAGATGTGAATGCTGCTCCTATACCCTTGTACCTCACATATTAAAAGTATTCCAACTAAAAGGGTTATAATAAATATTCCAAATACAAAGTATTGTTCTGGATAACTGAAGATTCTTGTTAGTGAAAATATTAGTTCTTCTTTATCTCCTCCCTTTGATAGATAAATCAACATATATAAAGGTATGTTTATAAAGATTAAAACTAAATATAAAAAACCAACAACCCAAAACCTTTTTAAATCATTTTTTAATATTGGATTAGTAGTTGATAATCTCATACCCTATCCCCTCCATTTCATACATAAATATTTCCTCAAGTGTGAGTGATACAACATCAAATAAAACAGGATTATAGGATTGAAGTATTTTTTCTATTTCACTTCTTTCTCCCTCAACTACAAGCACCCATATTCTACCCTTTTGTACAGATTTTATTGGTTTTATCCTATCCATTAATTCTTCAGGCATTCCATCATTAAATGCAACTTCTACTTTGAAAATACTGCTCTTTAACTTTTCAACTTCTCTTTCTAAAATCACCTCTCCATTATGAAGTATTGCAACATAATCACAAAAATCCTCAAGTTCCCTTAAATTATGGGAGGATATTAATACTGTAAGCTCTCTATCTATAACCTCTTGGAAAATTAATTTTTTTACTCTCTGCCTTATTACAGCATCAAGTCCATCAAGCGGTTCATCTAAAATTAAAACATCTGTATTTGTCGATAATCCAAGCCATATTGCCACTTGCTTTTGCATTCCCTTTGACATATTCCTTACCTTTTTGTTTTCATCTATCTTAAATATATCCCTTAATCTTTCGTATTTATTATCATCCCAAGTTTCATATACGCTTTTATAAAACTTTGCCATATCCTTTACTGTATATCCTGGATAAAAATAAGGATTATCTGCTATAAAAAATATCTTCTTTTTTGCCTCAGCATTTTCATAAATCTCCTTTTCATTTAAAGTTACATTGCCTCTATCCTTTTCATATATTCCTGTTACCGTCTTTAATAAAGTCGTTTTTCCTGCACCATTGGAACCGATTAGTCCATAAACTACTCCCTTTGGTATATGAAGGCTTACATTCTTTATTGCCTCAAAATCATCGTACTTTTTATAAAGTCCATTTACCCTTAACATTATTTTCCCTCCTTAATTTTAACAACATCTTCTAAAACCTTTATAATATCCTCTCTATTCATTCCTAAATGAAACCCCTCAAGCATAAGTTTCTTTATCTCTTCTAAAATCTTTTCTATCTTTTCTTTGTTTATATCTTTATCCTTTAAAGGTGCCACAAAGCTTCCCTTACCAGGTATTGAATATATATACCCTTGGTTTTCAAGTTCCCTATATGCCTTTTGAATTGTATTAGGATTTATTGTTAAGTCATTCGATAATGCTCTAACTGAAGGAAGTTGTTCGTGTTCCTTTAACAATCCCTTTATAATGAGCTCCTTTATCTTTTCAACCAGCTGTTCATAAATAGGTACTCTACTTCGTACATCAAGTTCAAACATAAGTTCACCTCCATTCTCCTAATTTATCACCTCTTCAATCCACTTATTACTTGTATTTATTTGATAATTCAGAATTTGGTTATCACTGTCTATACCGTATCTTTTATAGTATTGCGGGTGTAATGTTATTTTTATAGTTCCTTCAAATGAATTTTTATTATATCTGTCATTTAAAATGTCTTCTCTTAAGTTTTTATATAAAATGTTTATCTTGTTATTATCTTTAATCTCATATGTTTGATTCTTATATATAACTAATACATCCTTTATATGCTCTAATTGTATACGCAGAATATCATATTCAATACTTTTAAAATCCCTATCCTTTGAAATCCTATTTAAATACTCTTCTTCCTTTACTGTATAATCTGTTTTATATCTTCTCTTTATTAATGAACCATCCTTTAATTTATAAACAATAAAGGTTGAATTAACATCATAAGCAATCTGATCTAAACCAATTAAATAGTTCTGCAGATCTATTATTTGTCCTATTGTATCTGGACTTTTTATAAGATAATCAAAATTATTTTTTTCAAGAGATTTAAACTTGTTATAATCTATTGTTACATAAGCCCCTTCTACCTCTTCCACTTTAGGTGGCGTATGTCTATAAATTATATTAGTTTTTCCAAGAACAAATATGGCTATAAACATTATAATTGCATATATATAAAATCCCTTCATATACCTAAAAACAACTATTTCTTTATGAAGAACCATTTGAGAAACATAATAACCTAAAAATGCACCTATAAAACAGCCTATAGCTACTCCTACAAAACTTTTTGGTAATATATTGATTATAATTATCCCAAATATTAGCATCGAGAAAAAGGTTACTATATACACAAATACAGGTTCTAAAAAATTAAATATAATTAATCTGTTAATATTCTCGTTTTTTCTGTATAAAAATAATACATAGGATAAGACAAGTATGAAAATTATGTTTGTTGAAAATAAAATTAAATCCTTATTGTTAAACAACTCTAAAGTTAAATCTGACATTATGCTAAAAGGAAAAAGATGAGGTAAAACTGTCTCCTTCAACTGTTCATATCTACCAATAAAAATATTTTCTAATAACATATTCAAAAGCCTCAAAATACCAAAGGGTAGTATGCAAAATATAAAACTAAAAAAAGCATTAAGCATATTATTTGTTGTTATTGTTGAAAATAAGATACTATACATAAAGAAAACCATACTTAAAATAAAAACCAAGGTATAGTATTTTAGTATATTTTGTTTAAACAAACTAAGGTATTTTGTATTAAGTAATAAAGAATAACAAACAACAATATTAAATAGGCATGCAAATAATATAATAACAGCACCAACTAAAACTTTGTTAATGAATATTTCTCTTTTTGAAAATGGAAGACTATATAAGTGGTTATTTGAGCTAAAATTTTGTACTTCACTTAATATAACAACACCAAGCATTATTGAAAAAATAACAATACCTAATATATTAAGACCATTTGCAGAGTTGAATCTAAAGATATCATATTGGTTTACAGCTTTTATATCTTTTGAATAGTTAATAAAATTAAACAGCCTAATAGGTATAAATAAACTCAAAAACAAACCATATATTAAACTAAACAACCAAAACCTTTTAAAATCGTTTAAAAATATTGGATGTATTTTCCCCCTGTTCATTCTAACCCTCCTTTATAAAATCAGCTTAAACAATCTCTTTTGAACCTATTTGATTTAACAAGCTTTTTCATACAACCCATTCACCCCTCCTGCTGTCTTATGTGTATTAACTGTATTATTTTATTTAGTACAGTTATATTATATTCTACTTTTTTCCTTATGTAAATACTTTACTGTAAATTTTTATAAATAAGAAAAGACGAAGTACATTGTATCTTCGTCTTTTCTTCAAATACTTTTATTTTATATTTAACTTTCCAAGCTCCCCAAAATCCTCCTTCATCTTATCAAATAGTTCTTCTCTTACAAAAAACTTATATATTTCATCAGCCTTTTCCTTTATATTAATATCATTAAACCTTTCAGGATAAACTGTCTTTCCTATAAAGTAGGCATCAACTAAGGCTGTGTCTATATTGGTGCTGTAAAAATTATAGGGTAGCTGTGAATATACATTTCCTTCTTTAAATGCCTTAAGCGAATCATAGAATTTTGGGTTTTTGCCGTAATCCTGCTTAACTATTTCAAGTCCACCTAAGTCGATAAACATTATATCTGGGTTCCACTCAACTAATTTTTCTTTATCTATCATAACACTTCCTGTTTTTCCCGTTTCATCTGCAACGTTTTTAATATTTAATACAGTAAAGAGAGAATAGTTTCCCTGAGTACTTTCTATACCGTGCATTCCCTTCATTCCAAGGGCCCCTATATAAACAGAAGGTTTATTTTCATCCTTTAAGTCTCTTGTTCTTTTTTCTAAATCCTTCTTTACTCCTTCTATAAAATCTACCACTTCCTTTGCTCTTTCTTCTTTATTAACCACTTTACCAATTAATTTTAAAGATTCATTAACTGCATTGTCAAAGAGAGATACTTTCCCATAGCTTATTGCTACAACTGGAATACCTGTTTTACTCTGCAGATTATCTGCCTCCATCTTATCCTTTGTATAGGTTGTAAAAATCACATCAGGTTTAACTGATATAATTTTTTCTGCATCTGGTGGATTATTTGATCCTCCAAGCCCAACTGTAGGTAACTCTAAAAGCTCATTATTTGCTATAATATATGGTCTTCCTTTTGCGTTCTTCTTTTCAAACTCTTCAATTCCAACAATTTTGTCTTTACCTGCTATGTATGTATAGAGCCTTAATGCTCCTGGTCCTATTGCTACAACCCTTTCAACATTCTCCTTAATCTTTACTTCTCTTCCAAGTAAGTCTGTAACTACTATTTCCCTTTGACTAGTCTTTAATTCTTTGCTTTTACAACCTATCATAAACATAGATAAAAACAGCATTAAAATAGACATATATACTGCTAATCTTTTTCTCATTTTAATCCCTCCATTAAACTGGTATCACTATTTTTTTATTTCTTATATTTTCTACTTTTACATCCACAGAATAAACATCTCTAATTGCCTCTTCTGTAATAACTTCTTGTCCTCCAGCAGAATATATTTTGCTATCCTTCATCATTATAAATTTATCTGCAAATCTTAAGGCTAAGTTTAAATCGTGTATTATTACAACAACCGAAATTCCCCTTTCCCTTGCAATCTTTTTTATAAAATCCAAAACCTCAATTTGATTTTTTAAATCTAAACTGCTGGTTGGTTCATCAAGTAGCAACACCTTAGGCTGTTGTGCAAGTGCTCTTGCAATTAAAACCTTTTGAAACTCTCCACCACTTAATTCATCAATGTACTTTAGACTATATTTTTCAAGTGAAAGGTGTTTTAATATGTCCTTTACAATATCAATATCCTTATCGGTTGCATCTAATCTTATATAGGGCTTTCTACCTAATAAAACAGCATCAAAAACCGTCATCCTTGACACATTTGTACGCTGTGGTACATATCCAATATCTTTTGCAATCTCAATTTGAGGCATTTTACTCACAACTTTGTCTTCTATATAAACACACCCACCATCTGGCATAAGTATCTTATTAATACACTTTAGTAGAGTGGATTTTCCAGCTCCATTTACACCAAGAACTGCAACACACTCTCCCCTATCTATAGTAAAACTTACTTTATCTAAAACCATTTTGCTATTATATGAAAAACATAAACTATCTACCCTTAATATCATCCTCTGTCCTCCTCCTTTATCAAAAGATATAGAAAAAGAGGAGCACCCAAAAATGATGTTATAACTCCAACTGGAAGCACAATAGGACTAATTATAGTTCTTGCAATGGTATCTGATAATAAAAGTAGAACTGAACCTAAAATTGTAGAAGTAGGTATTAAAAACCTTAAGTCACTTCCTACAATTCTTCTCATTATGTGTGGTGCAATAAGACCAATAAATCCTATAACACCTATAAAGGATACTGCTGTTGCTGTTGCAAATGAAACTAATAAAAGACTTCTTAAACGTAACTTTTCTACATCAACACCTAAAGATTTTGCAACATCATCGGAAGCCTCTAATGTATTATAGTCCCATCTATGTAAGTAAAAATATACATATGATATTAATGTGGCAGTTGCCATAATTAATACCTCTTTATAGGACACCCTTCCTAAATCTCCAAAGGTCCAAAACACAGCTGCAGCAACTTGATAGTCCTGTGCAAAATACTGTATGAGAGTTGTAGCTGCCGTAAAAAGTGAACCTAATGCTACACCTGATAAAACTATTGCCTCTTTACTAAAAAATTTGAGTTTTGCAAGCTTTATAACAATAAATGTGGCAAATATTGAAAATACAAATGCACAAATATTTACTATATAAGGATTATTTATTATTACCGCATCCTTTGTACTACTTTGCGTTGAGCCTGCATCTAAAAGAATTATTGCAACATTTGCACCAAAGGCTGCCGCATTTGAAATACCAAGAGTAAAGGGAGAAGCAAGGGGATTTTTTAAGTTGTTTTGCATTATACATCCTGATATTGAAAGTGCTGCACCAGCAACAATTGCAGCAAGTATCCTTGGAAGTCTTATCCTCCAAAGAATCAAATTTGCATCTTGGTCGTCTATTCCTCTAAAAAATCCAATTAAGTTTATGAGTGTAGCTCTACTTGCACCTAAATTTAAAGCTACAAAAGACAGTATAAATAAAATTAAAAGTAGAGCTATAAATACATATTTTTTTCTGCCTACATACCTTTTGTACATAATATCTGCCTGCATTGTTACCATCCTCTTGTATATTCTTTAAAGCAATCTAAACAAACCATCTTACCATTTTGAACTCTTATCCTGTGTTCTGCTGCAGCCTCTCCACATTCCTCACATACTATACTGTTAAAAATTCTTGCCGTTTCAGGCAATTTCACACTTAAAGGCTTTACTTCAAATACATAATCTTCTTTTGCCTCTAAAATATATTGTTTTCTTTCCTCCCTTGACATTTCTTTATTTGAAGGTTTTAATACTACCCTTATTCCTTCTCCTGTATTTCTTTTAATAAATGAAAAGGCCATTTTACCTCTGTCTTTAAATATTAAATTGCCCTTTCCCATTGTACATCCTGTTATAACCTGCACAGCATCTACACCACAAGCATCATTTTCTGTTATGCATACAACCTCCTCATCCTTGGAAAAAGTTAAACTAAGTTTTTCTACTGCAATTTCACAGGCTCTAAAACCTATTGCAAGCCCTGGACACTCATGTCCATGAAATTCAACGCATTTTTTCCATAGCTCTTTATTCATAATTCAACCTCCTAACAACATAATTTTATAATTTAAAGAAGAACAAAAAATAACCCACGAAGGTTAACCCTTCGTGGGTTTAGTTCTATTTATTAAAAGATTACCTATTTGGAACTTCGTGTTCCACTTTTATGTTAACAAAATATATTATTTTAGTCAATATAAATCATCTTTTAACCATATCATTTATTTTTTATTCATAACTATGCAGAAAATTAGATTGGGCAATTTCACTAAACCAATCAATCTACTTTAGGAAACCTGTAATGCCCTATTATTTTTGGATACCATAATAAAAAATCATCCGCCTCCACTGCATAGGGACCTGCATTGTGAATTAAATAAGGAATTCCATCTCTTCTTCGTTTATCAGATAAAATACCTATATGACCCGGATTTTTAAAAACAACAATATCCCCACCCTGCCACTGTTTCAAATTTTCTTTGTCATAGGGTTTTAATACTAATGTTAGTGAAGTTGCATGCCTTTTGAAAAAAACATCTAAATTAGGAACTCTTCTAAAATCAATATTAGGGTCTGGTTTACCATTGACTCTTGGATATAATCTTACATTATTTCTGATATCTTTATCTACCATCTCTTTTAAGTCATATCCTGCATTTTTAAAGGCCCTCCATATTACATCTGTACATACACCCTCTGTCTCTGGAGGATAGCCTCCTTGGTAATAGGCACTTTTATAGATAGGTCTTCTTTGAGCTTCAAGCCTTCCACCCTCTACTATATCATCTAAATCATATATACCATCGTTGTCTTTATCTACAGGAATAACAATCTTTTCTACATCAACAGTTTTTAAAATTGGTATATTATCTAAAATATTATTATCTACAATATTTTTAGGTATAATTTCTGCTACTTTAAAATCTAAAGAGTATTTGTTAAATACTAAAATACTTATTAATACAATAATTAAAATATATACTACTTTAATTCCCTTTTTCATATAATTCACTCCATTTACATATGTTTCTATATTATTATAGCTATAAATATAAACTTTTAAAATTAAAATATAGTAAAAAAGGTATAAAGAATAGGTAACATTTGGTGACTAACACCAAATGTTACCTATTCCTCGCACCTACACCACTTTTTACACTTCTCAGCCTTTTTACTGCACATTACCTTATTAGAACCGCACACAGGACACTTTGTTTTATCATACTCAACGTTTATATCGTATTCACTACCACAGTCAAAGCATTTAAATTTGCAATGCTTTGTTACAAAATGTCCTCCTCCAATCCTTATTGCCTTTCCTTCTGTTAAAGCTATTGCTACCTTTTTTCTTGCACTGTCTATTATGTTTTGAAAGGTCTGCCTTGAGACATTCATCCTTTCTGCACAATCCTCCTGATGCAGTTCTTCAACATCCTTTAATCTCATAGCCTCAAGCTCTTCAACCTTTAAAACAACCTCATCTAAGGAGCATTTTGGAACATTTGAAGGAACAAAATATTCCTCTTTAGGTAGATTTTCTACCATTCTGTATTTAGTAGGTCTTGGCATAAAACCCTCCATTAATTTAATTTTTTCATTATATCTAAAACTATTGGTGTAAATATTTTATCAAATTCCA
>JAOAAJ010000090.1 GCA_026418935.1 Caloramator sp.
CTTCTTGCAGATGCTATAGCAACAACTTGTGGTGCAATGCTTGGTACAAGTACAGTAACAACATATGTTGAATCAACTGCAGGTATTTCAGAAGGTGGAAGAACAGGTCTTACAGCCTTTACAACAGGAGTTATGTTCCTACTTGCAATGTTCTTTACTGGTCTTGTTGGAATAGTTCCAGCAGAGGCAACAGCTCCAGCTCTTGTAATCGTTGGTGCCCTAATGATGGGTGCTATAACTAAGATAAATTTTGATGACTTTACAGAAGCACTTCCAGCATTCTTTACAATTGCAGTTATGCCATTTAGCTATAGTATAGCAAATGGTATAGCAGCAGGTATGATATTCTATCCAATAGTAAAAATAGTTACAGGCAAGTCTAAAGAAGTAAATCCTGCCGTTTATGTTCTTGCAATTCTGTTCATAATAAGATTTGCACTTCTCCCTCATTAATTTAAAAGTCCAGAGCAAAATGCTCTGGACTTCAATTTCAAAAAAAGGGGTGTTGATATGGAAAAGTTAAATATGCTCTATGAAGGAAAGGCAAAAAAGGTTTATGAGACTAAATATGCCGATAAGCTAATTGTCTACTACAAAGATGATGCAACAGCCTTCAACGGATTAAAAAAGGATGTAATATTAGATAAAGGAATACTAAACAACAGCATATCCTCAATTATATTTGAAAAATTAGAAAGGAATAACATAAATACTCACTTCATTGAAAAACTTTCAGAAAGAGAACAGCTTGTCAAGAAGGTTACTATAGTTCCCCTTGAGGTTATTGTTAGAAACTATGCAGCAGGAAGTATAGTAAAAAGACTTGGTTTAAAGGAAGGACAAAAGTTTAATGAGCCAATTCTTGAAATATCATATAAAAACGATTCTCTTGGAGATCCCCTAATAAATGACTACCACGCTTTTGCACTTGGATTAGCAGAAAAGAATGAACTTAACTATATATATCAAACAGCCTTAAAGATAAACAGTATATTAACTAAAACGTTTGATGAAATTGGGATAATATTGGTTGACTTTAAACTTGAATTTGGAAGGTGTAATGGTCAGATTCTACTTGCAGATGAAATATCTCCAGATACCTGTAGGCTTTGGGATAAGAAAACTTTATATAAGTATGACAAGGATAGATTTAGACAGGATTTAGGGAATGTAGTAGAAGGATATAGGGAAATATTAAAGAGATTGGAGGAGTTAAGATGATTAAGGCATATATAGATGTTACCCTAAAAAAGAGCATACTTGACCCACAGGGTACAGCAGTTAAAAAGGGGCTTAAAAAACTTGGACTTTATGCAGAGGATGTTAGAATAGGAAAACACATTGAGGTGCTATTAAAGGAGGATAAAATAGAGGCAGCCAGAGAAAAGATAGAAGAGATGTGTAGAAGGCTTCTTGTAAACTTTGAAGTTGAAACCTACTCTGTAAGGTTTGAGGTGATAGAATGAAGGCGGGGGTTATAGTTTTTCCAGGTTCAAATTGTGATATAGATGCCTATAAGGTTTTAGAAAGGCTCAATGTTGAAGTTAAATATATATGGCACGATGAAAAAATAGATGATGAGGATTTAATACTTCTTCCAGGTGGATTTTCCTATGGAGATTATTTAAGATGTGGAGCAATTGCAAGGTTTGCAAGGGCACTTGAAAATATAAATGAACATATTGAAAAGGGAAAACTTGTTTTAGGAATATGTAATGGATTTCAAATATTAACAGAGCTTAAGGCACTTCCGGGAGCACTTCTTAGAAATAAAAATCTAAATTTTATATGTAGTGACTGCAATTTAATAGTAGAAAATAATGGAACACCTTTTACAAATCTTTTCAACAAGGGTGATATTGTAAACTTCCCAATAGCCCACGGAGAGGGCAACTATTATATAGATGATGATGGTTTAAAGGAACTTATAAATAACAACCAAATAGTATTTAGATACCAAAACAATCCAAACGGTTCTGTATATGATATTGCAGGTATTGTAAACAAAAGAGGAAATGTACTTGGTATGATGCCTCATCCAGAGAGGGCACAGGATAAGCTACTTGGTTGTGAAGATGGATTAAAGTTTTTCAATTCAATAATTGCCTACTTTAAGGAGGCATAATATGAAAAGGATTGGGATAGTAGGTGGAGGACAGCTTGGAAGGATGCTCTCCTTTGAGGCAAAGAGGATGGGGTTTGAAGTTGTAATACTTGACCCAACATCTCATTCACCAGCAGGTCAGGTTTCAGATTTTCAGATAGTTTCAAGATATGATGATTTAAGTAAAATAGATGAGTTTATAGAATTATGTGACGTTATAACCTATGAGTTTGAGCACATATCAGTAGAGTTTTTAAGGGGGATAGAAAAAAGAGGTGGAGAGGTTATACCATCCTCAAACACTCTCCAAATTATACAAAACAAGTTAGAGCAGAAGCTCTTTTTAAAGGAAAAGGGTTTTAATGTACCAAAGATTTATAAGAAGGATGAAATAGATAAAATAGACAGCTTCCCTTGTATGCTTAAGTTTTCAAGGGGAGGCTATGATGGAAAGGGTAATATTTTAATAGAAAGTGCATCTCACCTAAAAA
>JAOAAJ010000066.1 GCA_026418935.1 Caloramator sp.
GCAGGTGGATTTAAAACAGACTGCATACTAATATTTAAACTGTTAACACCTGCATCTCCCTTCCTCATAGGAGATAAAATTTGAATATCCTTAACAGGGTCTATGTCCTTTTTGAAACTTGGCAATCTTTCAGATACAAGCTTTACAAGCTCATCGCTTAAGTTTTGTGTGCCATCTAATTCTATAAAAAAGAAATCTTTATCCTTCTCGTTTAAAATAGGCATCTCTCCATTATTTATCTTATGTGCATTAACAGTTATTAGGCTCTTATCCTGCTGTCTAAATATTTTATTCAACTTTGCAACACATATACTTCCACTTTCAATTATGTCCCTTAACACATTACCTGCACCAACTGATGGAAGCTGATCAACATCACCAACTATAATAAGCCTTGTTCCCTGTGCTACTGCCTTAAGCAAACTATTCATAAGAAGTATATCTATCATAGAAGCTTCATCTATAATGATTGCATGTGCTTCAATTGGACTGTCTTCATCTTTTGTAAAGATTGGTATTTCATTTTCAGGCATATATTCCATCTCAAGCAGCCTATGTATGGTCTTTGCTTCACACCCTGTTGTTTCTGTTATTCTCTTTGCCGCCCTTCCTGTAGGTGCTGCTAAAACTACACTTAACCCTCTCTTTTCAAATAGTTTAATTATACATTTGATGATAGTTGTTTTCCCTGTACCAGGTCCACCTGTTATAACGCATACACCATTTTTAACTGCCTTTTCAATTGCTTCCCTCTGTTCCTTTGCAAGTTCTATTCCATTTTCCTCTTCATATTCTTTTATTTCCTCTTCTATTTCACCAAAGTCCTGATTATAGTTACATAGAGAAAGCTCTATTAATTTCTTTGCTACATAAAGTTCTGATAAATAATAATATCTTAAATATACTGCTTCATCATTATCCACATTTTCTATATATATTTCCTTATTTAGGTTAAGTATTACTATTTGTTCCTTTATTATTTCCTCTGGAACATTTAAAATCTTAACACACTCTTTTATTAACTCCTCCTTTGGTAAATAAACGTGGCCATTTGCTATGCATTGGGATAGAATGTATTTAATTCCTGCCTTTACTCTTTCCTCTGACATCATATCATAACCTAAATTGACAGCAATCCTATCTGCCGTTTTAAATCCAACACCCGATACTTCATCACATAGCCTATATGGGTTAGACTTTAAAACCGCATTAGTCTCTTCCCCATAACGCTTGAAAATCTTTATTCCAAGTCCAGCAGTTATACCGTAGCTTTGAAGAAAAACCATTACCTCCTTTAGCTGCCTCTGCTCCTTAAAAGATTCTGCTATTTTCTCTGCCTTTTTAGGGCCTATTCCCTCAACCTCTGTCAATTTATCTGGGTTCATTTCTATTATATCAAGTGAATCCTTGCCAAAGCGTTCAACTATTTTTTTAGCAGTTACAGGTCCTATTCCCTTTATAAGCCCCGATGCTAAATATCTTTCTATACCTTCTATTGTCGATGGTTTAACTTCCTCACAATACTGAACCTTAATCTGCTGTCCAAAGTTTGGATGAAATACCCATTCCCCCTGAACCTTTACTCTTTGACCTATATTTATAAAGGGTATATGACCAACAACTGAAACCAAATCCTTATTATGTCTTATTTTAGCAACTGTATATCCATTTTCTTCGTTCTTGAAAACTATATTTTCAACTACACCTTCTATATCTATCATCCAACTCTCTCCTACTAAAATTATCTTTTTAGTATTATTGTCTCTAATTTATCGTTAAGTTTCAAGACCTCATTTAAAATTGTAACAATGTTGCTATATTCAATTTTAAGTATTGTACTACTTAAATTCTTGGCAATATTTATTCTTTTTATAATACTTCTTCTATTTTCTACAAAAAATATTTTACTCCCATTATTTAATAATATGAAATTATCATAAACTTGTTCAATAAAAAACAAGTTAATATATCCATAACCTCCATCCCTATGAACTCTTGGAATTCTCACTTTAATAGGAACTAAAATGCAATCAGATGATAGAGCTACAGGAGTTAACTTTCCTAAATTTGTTATTCTATTACATTTATATTTTAATTCCTTTATATCTTGTTTATATTGTTTTGCAACTTGTCTTAAGGCATATCTTATATTCTTTTTAAGAACTACTTCACTATTGCTGTAATAAAGTATTGTACAGTCCCCAACACCCTCTTTATATTCTGGTTTAATGCAGACTAACATCAAATTCCTCCCCTTCGTAAAAATAATATATATAAAATTATAATCGAACATATGTTCGATGTCAAAACTCTATTTGCTTAAAATTTACAAATATTTGATATATTTTTCGAAAGTTCATTTATGCTTTCTGTTAATTTTTCTAATTTGTTCTCTAATCTAACTAAAAGGTAAATAGATAATACAATTGGAAAACCAAAATTGGCTATTTGATTAAATAATTCTTCCATAATACCCCTCCATACTTTTTTATAATCTGTAGCTTTAAATCACTTTTTATGATTGAACTCATTTTAAAAGTTTTAAATTAAGCCCCACAATGGATTCTTTGGCTATAAGCTCTAAAAGCTCATTTTTTCTATTTGAAAAAGTCCGCAAATTTTAATTTAATGTTTAAGACAATGCCTAAGAAAGTCTGGACTTTTTCAAAGGAAAAAAGTTTTAGAAACTTATCAAAGTTAATATAACCTTAAAATCCATCATGGGGCTAAAACAAACTTACTTTCTTAAACAATATTTATATTTAATATACATTATCTTACAGTAAGTTCCTCTACTTCTCTATTCACTACCTGTGCAGACATTATTGTTATTAAGTTTCCCCCGGTTGAAGTAAATATGTTCTTACTTATAATATCCTGCATAATCGTCTTTACTTCCTGTTCTGTTATATTTTCCCTTACATTTGGAATTGATAATGAAACATTTTTACCTGCCTCATTTTGAAATACCATAACAAGTGATTTTGCCATAATCTACACCCCCATTATTCATTTACTAACTCAAGAACTTCTTGTCTTAAAACTTCAGTAAGATTTCCATCAACCAATGTAGAGATAGATTGTGCTGTTTCATATACCGCTTGGTGATCTGCAGAAGGTTTTACCTTCCTTAAATTAACAACCTTAATTATGTCGTTTCCTCTTGCGTCAACTCCCATATTAAATTTCATAAGAAGTGTTGATGATTGTTTAAAATCCCTTATTGCCATTTTTTATTCCCCCTTTCACTTATATAAATTGTAAAGAGGGTATATTTTTACACCATTGTTTTTTAAAATCCACTTTTAAAATTTAAAAACAAAAATACTTAAGGTAATTAAAATACCATCCCCCACTATTTTCAAAGAAACTAAAATAAAAAGTTCTATGTAACGTAGTAATGTTACATAGAACTTAATTTATTACATTTCAGCTATAAGCTTCTTTATTTCATCTACCTTGTTTAGTCTTTCCCAAGGTAAATCTAAATCTGTTCTACCAAAGTGGCCATAAGCTGCAACTTGTCTGTAGATTGGTCTTCTTAAGTCAAGATGCTTAATTATTGCTGCTGGTCTTAGGTCAAATACCTTGTTGATTATTTCAATTATCTTTTCATCTGGTAACTTTCCTGTTCCAAATGTATCAACAGTTATTGAAACTGGCTTTGCAACACCTATAGCATATGCAACTTCAACTTCAAGCTTTTCTGCTACACCTGCTGCTACAAGGTTTTTTGCAACCCATCTTGCTGCATAAGCTGCTGAACGGTCAACCTTAGTTGGGTCCTTTCCTGAGAAGGCACCACCACCATGACGGCCATATCCACCGTATGTATCAACTATTATCTTTCTTCCTGTTAGACCAGAGTCTCCATGTGGTCCACCTATTACGAATCTTCCTGTTGGATTTATGTAGTATTTAGTATTTTCATCAAGAAGGTTTGCTGGAACAACCTTTCTTATTACATGTTCAATCATATCTCTTTCAATTTGTTCTCTTGTAACTTCTGGGCTGTGTTGAGTTGAAATAACTATAGTATCTATTCTAACTGGCTTATCATCTTCGTACTCAACAGTTACTTGAGTCTTTCCATCTGGTCTTAGGTAATCAAGAGTTCCATTTTTTCTAACTTCAGCAAGTCTTCTTGATAGTCTGTGTGCCATTGCTATTGGAAGTGGCATATATTCTGGTGTTTCAGTACACGCAAAACCAAACATCATACCTTGGTCTCCAGCACCTGTTGTTGCAAATTCGTTTTCTTCACCCTTCTTTGCTTCAAGTGCCTTATCAACACCCATCGCAATATCTGATGATTGTTCATCTATTGAAGTTATAACTGCACAAGTATCACAGTCAAATCCATATTTAGCTCTTGTGTAGCCTATTTCTTCGATTGTTCTTCTAACAACCTTTGGAATATCAACATAACATTTTGTTGATATTTCACCCATAACAAGTACCATACCTGTTGTAACTGCTGTTTCACACGCTACTCTTGCCTCTGGGTCTTCAGTTAATATAGCGTCAAGTATTGCATCTGAAATTTGGTCACAAATCTTATCTGGATGTCCTTCAGTAACTGATTCTGATGTAAATAATCTTCTTGCCATCTTTCTACCTCCTTTGATATATTAATAAAATTGTTTATACTATAATTAAAAGTTATTTTGAGACTAAATTTAGTATCTCTCAATATATTGTTTTTAGTAATAAATTATAAAAAGTCTACTATGTGAACTCACTACACTCACAAAAACAAGCTTATTAGTTATCACTCCAATTAGAGTAAGTTTGCATACGTTTAAAGGACTGTTTAATTATGATTCTATCATTTAAATAACTAATTTTAACTTGATTTTGGCTATATATGTATTTTTATGAATAACAAAAAGCCTCTTCTGACGAAGAGGCTTATATTCATAAGACTCTCATCTGCCAGAATTTTAATTCTGCAGGAATTGGCACCATTGTGCATATGCACCGGTTGCCGGGCTTCATAGGGCCAGTCCCTCCACCTCTCTTGATAAGAGTTTCCTGTATTAATTTTGAACATCTTGAGTTATATTATCACAATAAAATACGTATGTCAATAATATTATTTATAATTTTTCATTTCATAACCTAATACTTCTAAAATTTATTTTCAGGCTTCAAATATCTAAATTTTGTATATAAAAATTTTATATTTTTTAAATATAGAGTAAAATTTAACCTACCTAAATATTTTACTAATCAATAAATATATAAGTAATATCCATAAGGCTAATATAATTACTGCTGATATTATTTTTTTACCCTTAAATTTACTATAATCAATCTCTATCTCCCTACATTCTTCTACAATATAATCAGGTACTAACTTCAAAGACAAATATATTCCTATAGGTAAAATCAAAAAATCATCTAAATACCCTAAAACAGGTATAAAATCCGGTATCAAATCAATAGGACTTAAAGCATAGGCTATAACTATTCCAATTGATATTTTAGCATACCATGGAGTCTTAGGATATGTATATATTTTGTACAATAGTTCAAGTTGTTTTAACAAATTTTCTGCCCACTTTTTTATTTTTTGCATTCATATCACCACTCTAATAACTATAATTGATTAACAACCTAAAAAGCCAATTTATCAATTCTTTTTTAAAATAGATATTTACAATAAATTAAACATACTAAAAAAGAGACGCATATGCGTCTCTTTGGTGGGACGGGGTGGATTCGAACCACCGAAGGCTGCGCCAACAGATTTACAGTCTGCCCCCTTTGGCCACTCGGGAACCGTCCCATATATGGAGCCGGCTATAGGAATCGAACCTACAACCTACTGATTACAAGTCAGTTGCTCTGCCAATTGAGCTAAGCCGGCATCTTATGTGGTGGGCACGACAGGGCTCGAACCTGTGACCCTCTGCTTGTAAGGCAGATGCTCTCCCAGCTGAGCTACGCGCCCAC
>JAOAAJ010000013.1 GCA_026418935.1 Caloramator sp.
GATGAAAAATACTTAAGAGCTTTTCAATTTATAAACGGAAAATTAAAGGGTGGAAGAAAGTTTGTAAATTATAAGGGAAATGATATATCCTATTTTATACAGGATAAATATAGAGATATATATGTTCAGGATGATAATGGAAAGCTTAAATTTACAATAAAGGCTGAATTTGAGGGGTACTTAGAAAATGAAATGTTTAGTAAGGAGGATATTGATAAAAGTGTATTAGATGAAATAGAGGGCGTTTTATCAAAGTCCTTTGAGCTTGAATTGATGGAGACTATAAAATATTTTCAAGATGATGTAGAGGCAGACTATTTAGGGCTTGAGGATTATACAAGGAAAAATTATTATAAGATTTATAAAAAGTATAAGGATAATTGGGATAAAGCCTTTACACAGGCTGAATTTACAGTTGAAGCAAAGGCATTTATAAGAAGAATAGGGTCAAAGAGGTAATAGTACCTCTTTGACTGTTTTTTTGGTAAGTCCTATGCTAAATTATGGATTTTTTATAGTTGAAAGGCAAATAGTTGCTAAAGTTTATAAAAGAGCTTTAAACATTTATGTTTTTTAACCAAGATTTTTAAATATTAAATAATAATTTAAAAAAGTAACTAAAAAATTCCCTCTTTTTTGTTTAAAAGCTATTTAATTTGGAAATATTATTAGTAAGTTCTTAAAGAGGGGGATTTTAAATGAAAAGGATTTTATGTGGAATAATTACATTAGTTATGATTATTTCTTTTATTTATGCAAATAAGGCAACTGGGGAGTTAAACTATAAAGACAAACTGATAAGATTTCACGTCATAGCAAATAGCGATTCAAAAAATGACCAAAATGTAAAGCTTAAGGTAAGAGATGCAGTCTTAAAGGAATTAGGTCCAAAGCTTCAAAGGGCAAAAACAAAGGATGAGGCAGTTCAAATAATAACAAGTAATATTGAAAGGATTGAAAATATATCAAACAATATATTACAGGATAATGGATATAAATATAAAGCCAAAGCAAGCCTTGGTACATATACCTTCCCTATAAAAAGCTATGGGAATATAACCTTAAAAGAGGGTGACTATACAGCCCTACGAATAGTTTTAGGTGAAGGTGGAGGTAAGAATTGGTGGTGTGTAATGTTCCCACCATTATGCTTCATAGATATAACAAGAGGACTTACAACAGAAGAAACAGAAAATGAGTTAAATAAGGTATTAGAAGAGGATGAAGTAACAGAGGTTATGAATATATCAGACTTCAATAAGGAGAAACACGAAAAAGTGGTATTTAAATTCAAAATAGTAGAGCTTATAGAGGAGATATTTAAATAGAAATGAGGGGCTTTAAAACAGCCCCTCATTTCTATCTATTGGGTTATTTTTATAATTTATTTATTCTCAGTCATATTAAATATAAGCCTACATATGTCCCTTGTTGAGTTTGGTTTTGCCTTTTCTTTGCAGCATTCCCTCATATGCTGTAGTCTAACTTTACTATTTAGTAGTTGCATTAAGATGCTAACAACGCTATCGTCTGAATGGATTCTTGCAGCAATCCCATTGTTTAGTAGATAGTCAGCATTTTTTTCCTCTTGACCTGGGATTGCTGAGTTAATTACAATAGGGATTTCTTTAATTAATGCTTCTGTAATAGTAAGTCCGCCAGGTTTTGAAATTAATAGGTCTGATGCAGACATAAGAAGATTAATGTTATCTGTATAGTCAAAAACAATTGTCTTTTTATTCGTTCTTGAGGCTATTTCATTTAGCTGATTTCTAAGCTTTACATTTTGTCCTGCACAGGCAATTATTTGTATGTCAAGTTTTGAGAAGGCAAGCTTTTCAAAAATATCCCTTATATTCCCTATTCCAAGACCTCCACCCATTAAAAGAACAGTAAATTTATCATCTAAACCTAACTCCTTTTTTGCTTCTTTTTTATCTATCCTTTGAAGGAATTCTTCACAAACTGGTATTCCAAGTGGATATATTGTTTCCTTTTCAATTCCTTTTTCAACTAAATCTTGTATAAAATCCTCATTAGGTATGACATAGGCATCTATATGACTGTATAGCCAAAAGGAATGTGGTGCATAGTCTGTTAATATTGCAACACAAGGGCAATCAATTTTATTTTTTCTCTTTAATTTAGATACCATCTCAAGTGGAAATGGATGTGTACAGACTATTGCTTGAGGCTTATATTCCTCAATAAGACCTTTTATTTTTATTGATAGTATTTCGTTTATAATACTTGATAGATTAGATAGCGTATCCTCTGAATCAGCGTACTTATAAAGCTTACCATATAGTGAAGGTGTTTTCTTTAAACTTTTTAAATATCCACCTACAATTATTTTATCAATTATAGGGTTTATATACTTTAGTGTATCTACCATTTCAAACTCAACATCTTCATAATGTTCTTTAAAGTATTTTCCTATTGCTTCTGCGGCCTTTATGTGTCCACTTCCTGCTGATACTGTCAAGCATAATATCTTCATAACTTCACCTCACTTAAATATATTATAAGCAAAATATATTAAAAAATCCTTTTATTAACATAAAATTAACAACAAATTAAATGTATAATTACAAGATATATACAAAAAATATATTTAGAAATTTTTGTGTAAAGGGTGGTAATATGTTTAATAAAAGGTCTTTTCTTGCAATAGTTGTTTCTATAATAATTGTTTTTACCACAACATTTGGAGTTCTTATGTATCTTGATAGGCGAGATTATAGAATATTTCTTGGGAACCAATATCAAAAGGATTTATATGAAATAGTTTCAAATGTTGAATCTCTACAAGCAAGTTTATCTAAAGTTCCAGTTACTATGTCGGAAAAACAAGGAATAATAATATTTAGTGAAATTTGGAGACAGGCGGGTGCTGCACAGGATAGATTAAACAGTCTTCCAATTTCCCACGAAGCCTTATCTCAAACATCAAAATTTTTAGCTCAGGTAGGTGACTTTTCCTACACACTTCTTAAAAGAAGCAGTAGTGGACAGGGATTAAACGAAACAGAGCTTAAAACAATAGAAAAACTTAATGACTATGCGGGTTATCTAAATGTTAAACTTCACGAACTTCAGCAGGAGGTTTCACAGGGTAAATTGGACTGGACTGAAATAAAGCTTAAGGGAAAGGTTTTATTTTCACAGAATCTGCAGAACCCAGTTGATGTGAAATTTGAAAATATATCAAAGGAACTTCAACAATACCCAACCTTAATTTATGATGGTCCATTCTCAGAAAACGTACTCAACATAAAGCCAAAGGTTTTAGAACAAGCGAAGATAAGTATAGATGAAGCAAAGAGGATAGTTAAAGATATACTTGGAAATGATAAGGTTCAGTCAATAGATACCTACAGCAATAAACAAGGAGGTAAAATACCAGTTTATCCCTTCAAGGTTACTATGAAGGGAAATAAAGATGCAACAATTGATGTTGATGTTAGCCAAAACGGAGGAAAGATTGTATATCTTTTGGATACAAGAGAAGTAAAAGGCTCAAAACTAAATATGAAGCAGGCCATTGAAAAGGGAATGAAATATCTTGAGAGTATAGGATACAGAAATATGCTTCCAACCTATACATTAAAGTATGATAATGTTGCTTTAATAAATTATGTTTATGTGCAGGATAAGGTTGTTGTTTATCCAGACCAAATTAAATTAAAGATTGCATTAGATAATGGAGACATAATTGGAATAGAGGCACAACACTTTTTAGTAGCCCACACTGAAAGAAAGATACCAACTGCAAGGATAACACCTCAGGAGGCAAAGGATAACGTTAGCAAAAATTTAAACATAAAGAACATAAGACTAACAATAATACCAATGGAATCCTTAAAGGAAGTTTTATGCTATGAATTTTTCGGTGAGTATAAGGGAGAAAAGTTCTTTATATATATAAATGCTCAAGATGGAACAGAAGAGAGGATACTGAAGCTAATTGATACACCTAATGGTGAGCTTACCATTTAGTTTATAACATATAAATACGCTTTGGGGGAAAATTAATATCAAAGGGGGGATTTAGTATGTCAAGACATAGAAGTATTATGTCTGACGAACTAAAGTATGAGCTTGCAAAAGAGCTTGGGGTTTATGACATTGTAAAGGAAAAAGGCTGGGGCGATGTTCCATCAAGAGAGTGTGGAAACCTTGTAGCAGCAGCAATACAGTATGCACAAAAGATGTATGAACAAAATAATAATCACAGCTAATCATTAAAACAGCAAAACAAATTGTAATTTGACACCAAGAAGTAGCATAAGTTATTTAAAGAGCCCCATGTAAGGATTTCACAACGGCATTTATCACAGTTTTTAATGTGATAAAAAATGCCAAGAAATCCTTCGTGGGGCAAATTTACATAAAGGAATGTGTAATTAATGTTTCTTGACTTATAATAATACAAAATATAAAATGTCTATATGATGAGCCTTAAGCATATTATCCATTATAGAGTATGCTTTTAAGATAATGCTTTAAATATAATGTATTTTAGGAGTTGCCTTGCTTTAAATTTTGCGCAGGTAACCCACCATAATGTAATAAAGGAGCGGATAAAATGGCAAGAGCACTTGCATTAATATCAGGTGGATTAGATAGTGGACTTGCAGCAAAGCTTGTAAAGGACCAAGGTGTAGAAGTTATTGGTATATGCTTCAAGTCTGCTTTTTTTGGGTGTGATAGAGCAATAAAGATGTGTGAACAGATAGATATACCACTTAAGGTTGTTGATTTTTCAGATGAACATCTTGAAATGGTTAAAAACCCTAAACACGGGTATGGTAAAAATATGAATCCATGTATAGACTGTCATGCTATGATGTTAAACTATGCAGGAAAGCTAATGAAGGAACTTGAGGCAGATTTTATTATAACAGGGGAAGTTTTAAATCAAAGACCTATGTCTCAAAATAGACAGGCACTTGATATAGTAAAGAAGGAATCAGGATATGAAGAATATATATTAAGGCCACTTTGTGCTAAAAATCTACCTGAAACTTGGATGGAGAAGGAAGGACTTGTTGATAGGGAAAAACTTCTTGATATATCAGGTAGAGGAAGAAAGGTTCAGATGGAACTTGCAGAGAAGTGGAACATAAAGGAATATCCATCTCCAGCAGGTGGATGTAAACTAACAGACCCTAATTTTTCCAAAAGGTTAAAGGACTTATTAACACATAACAAAGAATCAAAGGTTGAAGATATTGACATTTTAAACATAGGAAGACATTTTAGAATAAATGAAAATGTAAAAATAATTTCAACAAGAACTCAAGATGAATTTAAGCAACTTAAGACAATGATAAAAGAAGGAGATTATATTTTTGATACGCTTGATGTAACTGGTTCAACAGTGGTTTTAAGAGGAACACCTACTGAGGAAGATATAATATTTGCAGCAAGAATTGCAGCAAGATACAGCAAAGCAAGAGAAGAAAAAAATGTTAGAGTTAAGTATAGAATTTATAATGAAAATAAATATAATATATTAACGGTAGAACCTGCTTTAGATGAAGAGATATCAAAATATATGGTTTAATAAATTAAAAAGGTGGGAGAAAATTGGATACAAGACCGATTGGTGTTTTTGATTCAGGGATTGGAGGGCTAACTGTAGTTAAAGAGATAATGAAGATACTTCCATACGAGGATATTGTTTATTTTGGAGATACTGCAAGGGTTCCTTATGGAAGTAAGTCTCAAGAGACTATAACTAAATTTGCAAAGCAAAATTCAAGGTTTTTATTAAGTAAAGATGTTAAAGCAATAGTAATAGCTTGTAATACTGCTTCTGCTCTTGCACTTGAGGAGTTAAATGCTGAATTTGATATTCCAATAATAGGAGTTATAAAACCGGGTGCAAGTGCAGCAGTTAGAGCAACTAAGACAGGTAGAGTTGGAATAATAGGAACAGAAGGTACGGTAAACAGTAGAGCCTATGAAAAAATGATAAGAAAATTATTTAAGGAAGTTGAAATTTACGCACTACCTTGTCCATTATTTGTTCCTCTTGTAGAGGAGGGATGGGCAGAAAAGGAAGTCTCCTATATGATAGCAAGTGAGTATTTAGAGCCCTTTAAGGAATTTGATGTTGATACTTTGGTATTAGGTTGCACCCACTATCCTATTCTTACCAATGTAATAGGCAAAATAATGGGGGATAGCGTAACTTTAATCAATCCTGCAGAGGAGACTGCAATTGAACTTAAGAGCATATTATTTGAAAATGGACTTCAAAATACATCAAAAAGAAAGGCTGAATACAGCTATTATGTAAGCGATAACCCTGATAAGTTTAAAAGAGTAGGTGGAAATTTCCTAAATAGAGAAATAGATAATATTACAAAAATTGATATAGAAAAATTTTAAAAAGTGAGGATGAGAGTGTGGAGAATAAGCGTTTGATTTCTGTGAAAACAAAGCAGTTAATTGATGGACAAGAAGAAACAATAGAACTTATTTCAGAAGGAATATATTATAAAGATAATGATAGCTATGTAGCAGAATATGATGAGTCAGAGATATCTGGAATGGAGGGTACAAGAACAACCCTAATAATAGGTCAAGATAGTTTAAATATAATAAGAAGAGGTACAACAACATCAGAACTAAAGTTTAAAAAGGGAGAAAAGCACACAGCCTTCTATTCAACTCCCTATGGTGCACTTGAAATTACAATATCTACTAATAAAGTAGATATTCAAGCAGATGAAAAGGGAGCAAAGGTTGAACTTGATTATAAGATGCAGGCAACAGGTCTTGATCCTATAATAAATCATTTGGAGTTAAAAATAAGATAAAAATAAGTAGATAGACAAAAGGTTCTAAGCACCTTTTGTCTATCTACTTTAAAAGTATTTCTTTATTTTATACTGTAGTGTCTGTCTTGGTATTTTTAGCCTTTTGGCTGCAAGGCTTACGTTATTGTCACTTAATTTTAGTGCATCTTCAATCAATTTTTTTTCATATCTTTCAATAGACTCCTCAAGAGAAATATTACTACATTCCTTTATTTGATCTGGCAGGTCATCTATAGTTATGGTATCATCATCCTTTAGGTTTAATATTCTTTCAATAATATGTTCAAGTTCTCTTACATTTCCAGGCCAGCTGTAGTTGATTAAACAATCAAGGGCTTCTTCTGTTATCTGTATTTTATTTTTTCCAAACCTATTTTTATATTTCTCAATAAAAAAGTTAACAAGAAGAGGAATATCTGTTTTCCTATCCTTAAGCTCTGGAATGTTTATTGATATTACATTTAATCTATAGTATAAGTCTCTTCTAATTAATCCTCTTTTTAAACACTCCTCAGGATTTATATTGGTGGAGGCAATGAACCTAACATCTACCTTTTTTTCCTTTATATCACCTATTCTTCTAACAAGCCCATCCTGTAGAACCCTTAAAAGCTTTGCCTGAAGAGTAGGAGGCATAGAGTTTAGCTCATCAAGATATAGGGTTCCTCCATCTGCAAGCTCCAAAAGACCAGGTCTATCCTCAGAGCCTGTAAAGCTTCCTCGTACTGTACCAAATAAAATTCCCTCAAGAAGTGTTTCAGGAACAGCAGCACAGTTTTGTGCAATAAAGGGACCATTTTTTCTCCTGCTTGCAGAATGTATAGCTTGTACAAAAAGTTCCTTACCAACACCAGTTTCCCCATATATAAATACAGGAGAAGAAGAATTTGATGCCTTAATTGCTATGTTTTTTATATAGAGCATCTCACTGCTTTCACCAATTATGTCCATAAAGGTATATAATCTACGTTCGACGTTTTTTCCATCCTTCCTTGTTATTAGTTCATTTTTGAGCTTTAAAATTTCATCGGTCATTTTTTTTACGCTGGTTAGATCCCTTGAAATTTCTATAGCACCTATTATCTTTTCGCCATTTAATACAGGAAGAGTAGTATTTAGTGTTGTTATCTTTTCCCCTTTAAAATTAATAAAACTCTGGGTGTTGTCCTTGATTGGAATTCCAGTATGCAAAACATTTAAAAGTGTACTGGTTCTTTGGGAAAGAGAAGGGTAAACCTCAAGAATGTGCCTTCCTAAAACCTCATTTAGATTGATGTTATCAAGTTTTTGTGCCTTTTTATTAAGAAAAACAATTCTACCCCTTATATCTATGATTGTAATCCCATCCTCTAAATTATCAAAAACATCATATACATTTTTATCAAACATATGCCTTTCCCCCTATTAGTGATTAAAAATCGGCACAATATGCAGAATTTTCTGCATTTTTATTTTACCATACTTTAGATTAATTTGCCATTGTTTATTTAAGTGAAAAAAATATGCCCAAAATTCATCATATATAGAATAGGTGTTGTTAATCTAAAAGGGATTTACTAATTTTTTTAATGAAAAATTAGTAAGTGAACCATCTAATTAATACAAACACAAGTTAAATATTGGCACAAACTTTGCATTATAGTTTAAAAACAAACATAGGGGGGATTTTTTATGAGAGGATGTCCATACGGAACACACAGAGTTATTGAACCAAAGGGAGTATTACCACAAACAGCATTAAAAATTGATAATACAATGGAGATTTATGATAACGAGATATTAATTGACGTAAAGACACTAAATATAGATTCAGCAAGCTTTACACAAATAAAGGAGCAGGCAGGGGGAGATGTTGAAAAGATAAAGGAAATAATGCTAAACATAGTAAAAGAGAGAGGAAAACATCAAAACCCTGTTACAGGTTCAGGTGGAATGCTCATAGGTATTGTTGAAAAGATAGGAAAGGATTTAGAGGGAAAAATTGACCTAAAGGTTGGAGATAAGATAGCAACATTGGTTTCACTTTCATTAACTCCACTTAGAATAGACAAGATTATAAATGTTAAAAAGGATATAGACCAAGTAGATATAGAAGGAAAGGCAATATTATTTGAGAGTGGTATATATGCAAAGCTTCCTGATGATATGCCAGAGACATTAGCACTTGCAGCTCTTGATGTTGCGGGAGCACCAGCACAGACTGCAAAGCTTGTTAGACCAGGGGATTATGTATTAATACTTGGTGCAGCAGGAAAGAGTGGTCTTTTATGCTGCTATGAGGCTAAAAAACGTGCAGGAGTAACTGGCAAGGTAATAGGTTTAGCAAGACCAGGAAAGTCAGCAGAGAGATTGAAACAAACAAATCTATGTGATGTTGTAATTGAGGCTGATGCAACACAACCAGTTGAAGTTTTAAATAAGGTTTTAGAGTGCACAGGTGGAAGATATGTTGATATAGCAATCAATGTTGTAAACATACCAAATACAGAAATGTCAACAATTCTTCCAGTAAGGGACGATGGAATAGTTTATTTCTTCAGTATGGCAACAAGCTTTACAAAGGCTGCACTTGGTGCAGAAGGAATAGGTAAGGACGTTAATATGATAATTGGAAATGGATATACAAAGGGACACGCACAGATTACACTTGAGGTTTTAAGGGAGAGCAAGCTATTAAGAGAAATATTTGAAACTATTTATGTTTAATTGTGAGGGGGATTTAAATGAGGGATTATAGGAGTATTGAGCTGTTTAAAAACGTTACAGAAGAAGAGTGGAAGGATTGGAAATGGCAGGTTAGAAATAGAATAACAACTGTTGAACAATTAAAGAAGGTTATTAACCTTCTTCCTGAAGAGGAACAGGCAATTGAAAAGTGTTTAAAAACTTTAAGAATGGCTATAACTCCATACTATGCAACCCTAATGGATAAGGATGACCCTCACGACCCTATAAGAAAGCAGGCAGTTCCAACATTGGCAGAGCTAAATTTCTCAAGCTGTGATATGAGTGACCCACTACACGAGGATGCAGATTCTCCAGTACCTGGTTTAACCCACAGATATCCAGATAGAGTCCTTCTTTTGATTACTGATATGTGTTCAATGTACTGTAGACACTGCACAAGAAGAAGATTTGCAGGTCAGACAGATTCATCACTTCCATTAGATAGGATAGATAAGGCAATAGAATATATTAAAAATACTCCACAGGTTCGAGATGTCTTACTATCTGGAGGAGATGCTCTTCTTGTTGATGATGATAGGCTTGAGTATATAATAAAGAAACTTAGGGAAATACCCCACGTTGAGATAATAAGAATAGGCACAAGAACACCAGTTGTAAACCCTATGAGAATAACTGAAGATTTATGCAGAATGCTTAAAAAATATCATCCTATTTGGTTAAATACACATTTTAATCATCCTAAGGAAATAACAGAGGAGTCAAAGAAGGCTTGTGAAATGCTTTTAGATGCAGGAATTCCACTTGGTAACCAATCAGTTTTATTAAGGGGAGTAAATGACTGTGTTCACATTCAAAGGGAGCTTGTTCACGGGCTTGTTAAGATGAGGGTAAGACCCTACTATTTATACCAATGCGATCTATCACAGGGAATAGAGCACTTTAGAACAAAGATTTCAAAGGGAATAGAGATTATAGAAGGATTAAGGGGACACACTTCAGGTTTTTGTGTTCCAACCTTTGTAGTTGATGCACCAGGTGGAGGAGGAAAAACTCCAGTTATGCCTCAGTATGTAATTAGTCAATCTCCAAAGAAGGTTGTTTTAAGAAACTTTGAGGGAGTAATTACAACCTATACAGAACCAGAATATATAGAGGAAAAATGCAACTGCGATGTATGTAGAGGTAAAAAGGAAGATGAGGTAACAGGAGTTTCAATGCTTCTTGAGGGAGATAAACTAAGTTTTGAACCAGATGTTCTATTAAGGAGAGAAAGGGCAAAGAACTATAAAAACAAATAGAAGGTGGATGGATGAATTTATACTGTGCAGTAGACCTATATAAAAAAATATCAATACTTGGTATGAGTAAAAATTCGGGTAAAACAGTTGTTTTAAATGAGCTAATTAATATTAGTAAAGAAAAAAGCAAGAAAGTCTGCCTTACCTCAATAGGCGTAGATGGAGAAGGAAGAGATGTTGTATATAAAACAAAAAAGCCTAAAATCTACGCCTATGAGGGTACACTACTTGCTACATCAATGGAGGCACTAAAAAGCTTTAGTGCAAAGTATGAGATTATAGATATTCTGCCCTTTTCAACCTGCCTTGGGAGAATAGTTATAGTAAAAATTATAAGGGATGGATATGTGCTTTTAGCAGGTCCAGATAGTAATAGAGAAATATCTCAAGTTTCAGATATGATGCTTGCCCTTGGGGGAGATATTGTACTAATTGATGGTGCACTAAATAGAAAAACGCAGGGTTCCCCTTCTATAACTGATGCGTGCATATTATCAACTGGTGCAAGTCTCTCAAGGGATATGAACATAACTATTAAAAAAACAAAGCATACAGTTGATATGCTAAGTCTTAATGTGGTAGAAAAGGATGTTTTAGACAAAATTAATGAACAAAATTCAAAAAATGTTTTATTAATAGGGGATAACACCATTGATTTAGATATAAAGACATCCTTAGGTAATGAGGATGAAATATTAAATAGAATAGATGAAAATACAAAATATATTTATATACCTGGCAGTTTAACAGGCACCCTTTTAAATAAAATAAAGGGACTTAAGGTAGATATAATTGTTAAAGATGGAACAAAGATATTTGTAAATAAGGAGGATTATGATAGTTTTAGGGGGAGAGGAGGTAATATATACGTATTAGAAAAAATAAATCTAATATGTGTAACTCAAAATCCAACTTCACCCTTTGGGTACTATTATAATCCTAATGTGTTTTTGCAAAATTTAAGGAGGGCTCTCTATCCTCTTGATGTATATGATGTTTTATATGAAGGAGTGGGGGTATGATTTTAAAAAATACATTAAAAAATGTTGGAATGGACTATGTTTTATCTCTTTTAAATTTAAAAACCCCCTATGGAAAGGAAAGGCTAAGTTCATTATCTTTGTATAAAAATAGAGAGGACTTAAATAGACAGTACGACAGTATAGAATTTTTGATAGGGTTTATAGAAAAAAATAGGAAGGACTATAACAATATGTTATCCCTCCTTGAGGAGATAAAGGAGATAAGAACATCCATAAAGAGGGCAGTAGCAGGTTCTGTTTTAGAAGTATCTGAACTATTTGAAATTAAGAATTTCTTAATAAATGTTCGAGAAATATTAAAAATACAAATTGATAATAATTTTATAGATACACTTAGACTATTTAGAATCCCCTCTTTAGAAACTCTATTAGACATAGAGGGGCAAAACAGTAGAAGCTTCTATATTTACGATGGCTACAGCCAAAGATTAAAGGATATAAGAAGTGAAATAAAGGACTATAGCAGAAAGCTAAATCTTTTAAAGGAAGAAATTAAAAAGAGGGTAGAACAAAAATATGGTATAGCTGTAAAACAAAATAGTGAAATAGTAATATCGAGGGAAGATACATTAATAGAGGATGCCCTCTCTGATAAAAATTTAAGGCAAACTCTAAAGACACCCTACTATATCATCTTTTCTCTTGAGCTTGGGGATGAGGGAGATAGGATTAATAATATAATAGAAAATTTGAAGAAGGAAGAGGAAGAAGAGGAATATAGGGTTAGAACATATTTAACAGATAAAATAAAAGAAGAGGAAGAAAATTTAAATAGACTAATTATTTTAATCTCAGAGCTTGATTTTCTTCTTCAAAGGGCAGAGCTTGCAATAAATACAAAATCTATAAGACCTAATATAAATAGTGAAGTTGAAATAAAAATAAAAAATGGACGTCATCTAAAGGTTGAGGCTGAACTTAATAAGAAGGGAGCAACCTATATACCAATTTCAATTGAATTAATAAAGGGCTCAACCATTATAACAGGAGTAAATATGGGGGGTAAGACCGTTACATTAAGGTTAATTGGTCTTTTATGTATTATGGCTCAGATGGGGTTTTATGTACCCTGTGAGTCATTTAGCTTTTACCTATTTGATTACTATTTTTGTGAAACTGGTGATATGCAGTCACTTGATACTGGACTTTCAACCTTTGGTGCAGAGATTATGGCTCTAAATGAAGCTATTAAGTATAAAGGGAAAAAGGGACTTGTACTTATAGATGAAATAGCAAGGGGAACAAATCCAAGGGAAGGACGAGCAATACTAAAGGCAATTCTTTCATATTTTAATACCTCAAGTTCAGTTTTGGTTGTAACAACCCATTTTGATGGAGTAGATGATATAGCAAGGCACTATGAGGTTGTAGGATTGAAGATAGATGGGGATGTTAAAAGTATATCCCTTAAGGATTTGAACCTTTATATGGACTATACCTTAAGGGAGGTTTATGGAAAGTATGAGGTTCCAAAGGATGCAATAAGGGTGGCAAGGCTTCTTGGTTTTGAGGAGGATATATTAAGTTTGGCAGAAAAATACCTTAAAGAGGGGTGATGGTATGGCATATATAAACTTAAATGAAGAGCTAATAAAAAGAGCAAGGGATGCAGCAAGAAACATAGCAATTGATACACAAAAATTTATTGATGTTCATTCTACTGTTTCAACAGAAAGAACGATTGCAAGGTTATATGGAATAGATGGAGTAGATGAAAATGGAGTTCCACTTCCAAATAGAATAGTTGACCACATCAAGGATAATGGTGCATTAGAGGATGGATTATCATATTATTTAGTAAATGCTGTTCTTGAGACTAATCTATCTACGCAGGAGATTGCAGAAGAGGTTGCCAAGGGGAATTTAAATATAGTTAGATTAAACAAGCATAGCTTAGATGAGATAAGGAAAAAGGCCTATGAACTTGCTTATCCTATGGTTGAAAGGATAAAGAAAAACAGAAGAACAAGGGAGGATATGATTAAAAATATAGGAGAAGGGGATAAGCCCTACCTTTATGTTATAGTTGCAACAGGAAATATATATGAGGATGTTGTACAGGCACAGTCTGCAGCAAAGCAGGGAGCAGATATAATTGCTGTAATTAGAACAACAGGTCAGAGCCTTCTTGACTATGTACCCTATGGTGCCACAACAGAGGGCTTTGGAGGAACCTATGCGACACAGGAGAACTTTAGGATAATGAGAAGGGCACTTGATGAAGTATCCTTAGAGGTTGGAAGATATATTAGGCTATGCAACTACTGTTCAGGATTATGTATGCCTGAGATTGCAGCAATGGGGGCAATGGAAAGGTTAGACGTAATGTTAAATGATGCCCTCTATGGAATTTTATTTAGAGATATAAATATGCAAAGAACAATAATAGACCAATTCTTCTCAAGAGTTATAAACGGATTTGCTGGAGTTATTATAAATACAGGAGAGGACAACTATTTAACAACAGCAGATGCAGTAGAGGCTGCCCATACTGTTTTAGCTTCACAATTTATAAATGAACAGTTTGCAAAGATGGCTGGCATTTTAGAAGAACAGATGGGGCTTGGACACGCCTTTGAGATGAATCCAGACCTTAAAGATGGATTTTTATTTGAACTTGCACAGGCTCAAATGGCAAGACAAATATTCCCTAAGGCACCACTTAAATATATGCCTCCAACTAAATTTATGACAGGAAACATATTTAAAGGACATATTCAGGATGCACTATTTAATGTTGTATCCATTTGGACTAAGCAAGGTATACAGCTTCTTGGAATGTTAACAGAGGCAATCCATACACCTTTTATATCCGACAGAGCCCTATCAATTGAAAATGCAAGGTATATATTTAATAATATGAAATCAATTGGAGATGAAATAGAGTTTAAACGTGGAGGAATTGTTGAAAGAAGAGCAAATGAAGTCTTACAAAGGGCTACTGTGCTTCTTGAGGAGATTGAAAAGGAAGGATTATTCACAACCCTTGAAAAGGGAATTTTTGCAGATATTAAGCGTTCACGATATGGTGGAAAGGGATTAGATGGAGTATTTAAGAAGGGAGAAAATTATATAAATGAGTTCATACCTCTAATGTTAGGGGGTGCAAACAATGAGTAGTGGACTTTATTCTATGGAAAAGAAGGAGTTTGATAAAACATTTGATAAAACAAGGGTTAAGGCCTATGGAGATACAATGAACGATGGAAAGGTACAGCTCTCCTTTACGCTCCCTCTTCCCTATTCAGAGGAGGCAAAGGAGGCAGCAAGGCAGCTTGCAATAAAGATGGGAATTGAAGAACCTAATGTTACTTATATGATGGATTTAGGGGTAGGATACACCTTCTTTGTTGTATATGGTTCTTGTATCCATTCTGTTGATGCTACAAAGATAGTAGTTCCAAAGGTTGAAACCAATACTATGTCTATGGATGAGGTGGATGAGTATATTAGAAAGAACATAGGAAGAAAGGTTGTTGTGGTTGGAGCTTGTACAGGTACAGATGCTCATACGGTTGGAATAGATGCAATTATGAATATGAAGGGATATGCAGGACACTATGGTCTTGAAAGATACCAAATGATAGAGGCATACAACTTAGGAAGCCAAGTTCCAAACGAGGTATTGGTGGCAAAGGCTATAGAGGTTAATGCTGATGCGATACTTGTTTCACAGGTTGTAACCCAAAAGAATGTACACATTCCAAATATGACTGAGCTTGTTGAAATAGTTGAAGCTGAGGGTATAAGGGATAGAGTTGTTTTAGTTGCAGGTGGTCCAAGAATTAGCCACGAGCTTGCAAAGGAGCTTGGATATGATGCGGGATTTGGAGCAGGTTCCTTTGCAGAGGATGTAGCCTCCTTTATTGTGCAGGAGATGGTCTCAAGAGGGATTAAATAGAGGTGGAAAAAAGTATAGCTTTAGAAATCGTTAATATTATTTATGAATTTTTAGAAGACCCCATAAAAGGATTTAAAAAGGCTAAATAGATTAAATAAATCCTTTAATGGGGTTTTATAATTAATATGTAGAATAATATATCTGTTTGTGAATTTTTTAAAAATTTTTGCATAAAACCAGTCCATTTATGATATTATATATACAAATAAACATATACTAATCGGGAGGGGTTTTATGCGAATAAAATGGTTAGGCCACGCCTGCTTTAAGATAACATCAAAAAATGGAATAAGAATAGTAACAGATCCATTTGATGATAATGTTGGATACAAACTACCTAAGGTAAGTTGCGATATAGTTACAACAAGTCATAACCACTATGACCATAATTTTACAGACTGTTTAAGTGGAGATTATACAATAGTAAATAAAATAGGAAGCTTTTATAT
>JAOAAJ010000080.1 GCA_026418935.1 Caloramator sp.
ACAATGGAAGAGTAGATTTTAGTGTAACATAGGAATTATTTAGTTTACTCTGATCAATAACAAAAATTTGTAAAAAACATAAGGTCCCACCATTTGGTGGAACCTTTCTTATAGCTGAATAAACCCTATCTTTCTTTGCATCTTCCTTAAAGTCTTATTTGCAACATAGTTTGCCTTTTCAGCACCTTTTCTATAGATAGATTCAAGATATGCTTTGTCTGATAGAAGCTCATTTACTTTATCTTGAATTGGCTTTAACTCTTCAATTACAATTTCTGCAACATCCTGCTTTAACTTTGCATAGCCTTGACCTTCATAGTCTGCAACTATATCTTCAGGCTTTCTTGCTGTTATTGCAGAGAGTATGTTTATTAAATTCTTTATTCCTGGCTGTTCATCTGTGTAGTTTATGACTCCAACAGTATCTGTTACAGCTCTTGAAATCTTCTTCCTAATTACATCTGGAGAGTCGTTTATTAATATATATCCATTTGGATTATCCTCTGACTTTGACATTTTCTTTTCTGGATTTTGTAGGTCCATTATCTTTGCACCAGCCTCTGGTATATACGCTTCTGGCACCTTAAAGGTTGGGCTGTATAGATTATTAAATCTAATTGCTATATCCCTTGCAAGTTCAAGGTGTTGCTTTTGATCCTTTCCAACAGGAACAAGGTCTGTATTATATAAAAGTATGTCAGCTGCCATAAGTACAGGATAATTAAAAAGTCCTGCACTAATGCTCTCACCAAGCTTTTGAGACTTATCCTTATACTGCGTCATTCTACTTAATTCTCCCATATAGGTAAAGCAGTTTAAAAGCCATTGTGCTTCACTGTGGGCAGGAACGTGGGACTGTATAAACAGTGTGCACTTATCAGGGTCTATACCTGATGCTATATAGGTTGCAAGTATTTGAAGTGTACGAGCCCTTAAATCCTTTGGTTCCTGCTTTACTGTGATTGCATGTAGATCAACAACACAAAAATATGAATCATATTCATCCTGAAGTTTTATCCAGTTTTTTATAGCACCTAAATAGTTACCTAATGTTAACTCACCAGATGGTTTAATTCCACTAAACAATACCTTTTTTTGTTCTTCCATAATTATCCTCCTTTCAAATGTATAAAAATAAAAGCCCTATGCAAAAGCATAGGGCGTAAAATTACGCGGTACCACCTATTTCAAGAAGCCAAGGCTTCTCCTTTGAAGGATACAAACATATCCTGCTCATTTAACGGTGAGCTTGCGTTTTAGGCTACTTAATGTTCACCCAAATCCTCAAGGACCCATTCGGCCTATGGTAAGTTACTGCATTTCCACCCCCAGCAGCTCTCTTTAAACATCCCATATGCTTACTTGCTTCCCTTCATTGGATTTGTACTTTTTATTTTTATTATTTTATTATATGCAAAAAATAGGTAGCTTACAAGTATTTTATAAAATTTTCTATATATAAAATTAAAAAAATATAACAAAAATTTCACATATATTAACTTTTGCAAATATTGTGGTATAATATTTTAGACTACTAATGAAATGAGGGACATAAAGTGAAGATACTTGTTGTTTCAGATAAGGAATCCAGCTATATATGGGATCATTTTGATAAAAAAAGGTTTGAAGGAATAGACCTTATAATTTCCTGTGGTGACCTAAAGGCAGAGTACCTGTCTTTTTTAGTGACTATGATAAATGCACCTCTTTTTTATGTTCACGGAAATCACGATAGAAGTTATAAAAATAATCCTCCTGAAGGGTGCACCTGTATAGATGATAAAATAGTGGTGTATAACGGGATAAGAATATTGGGAATAGGTGGAAGTCCTCTATATAACGGAAAGGAATTCCAATTTACAGAAAAGCAGATGGAAAAGAGGGTACAGAGGCTCACTCCAAAGATTTGGTGGTATGGAGGATTTGATATATTAGTAACCCATACCCCAGCCTTTGGACTTGGTGATGCACCAGATGTTGTACATACAGGCTTTAGGGTTTTTAGGAAACTTCTTGATAAGTATAAGCCTAAATATTTTCTCCATGGCCATCAGCATCTAAACTATGTAAATGGAGCAAGAATAATAAACTACAATGAGACAACTATAATAAATGGATATAGATATCACATATTTGACTATTAAAAAGTTCCACTTAGGTGAAATGTGAATTAAACCGTTTTATGGTAATAACATTTCACCTAAGTGGCTTTATAATATCACATTATCTACATACCACTTCATTGAAAGTATCTGCTCATATGTTGCAGAATTTCCCTTTTCAATCCTTAGCATTCCTGTGTTGTCGTATATAGGGCCTGTAAAGGGGTTATATAGCCCATCTGCAATCATACGTTTCATTAACTCAACCAGCTTTTGTGTTTCTTCAGGAACGTCGTTTTTAGAATAGTATATATCTAAAACTCCAGCATCGATTCCCCACCAGAAGTTGTAGGATTTATTTGTACCCGCAAATATATCTGTAATATTCTTAACTTGTTCATTTAAAACGCTCTTTAATATCTTTTCATAGAATACTCCCCATCTCCAAATAGGTGCAGCATAATATTTTTCAGGTTTTTGAGTTTCTTTATTTATGGATGTAAGCATTGAGTATACTCCAAACATCTTTGTTACAGGATGATTTACGTCAATAGTCATATTTGAGATAATATCAACACCAAGGTCAATTAATTTTTTATTTGCATCTACATATTTATCTTCCTTGTTCCAGTCACCAGCCCAAGAAACATAAACTTGAGAGTAGGGATTTACAAGCTTTGCACCAAGTGAAAAGGCATTTATAGAACTTACCACCTCGTGGCTTGGTGATGTTGCAACATAACCTATTTTGTTATTTTTAGTAAGAGCACCTGCAATAAGCCCAGTTAAAAATCTTGGTTCATAGGTTCTACCAAAGTAGTTGCTAACTTGAGTATAGGGTGAAAACTCAGAGCAATTAAAAAACTTTATATCTGGGTATTCAAGTGCACATTTCAACGTTTCTTTATGGTATATAGGACTTGTTGTAAATATCACATCATATCCAACCTCAGCAAGGTCCTTAAATACGTTATATGCACCTTCTCCAAAGGGTACATTTTCAACATATTCAGTTATAACCTGTTCCTTTAATACCTCTTCTATATGCTGCCTTCCAAGTTCGTGGGCATAGGTCCACCCTGAAGACTTAATAGTTCCAGCATAGGCAAATAGGACTTTAAGTTTCTTTTTAGGTATAACAAAGGTGCTCAATGTTTGAATTAGATTTTCCCTAACCTCAAGTGGAGATGTCTGTATATTTGCATAATCAACATTTGACAGAGATTTAAGCTCAGGGATCAATAGCCTTATTCTTTGTGTTACCTCTTCTTTAGATGTATCAACAAAGGGAAGACCATATAGCTTAAAATATTCAAATAGGGCATCTCCAGTGGTTATAGGTATGTTTTTACCACCTAAGGATATATATATCTCCCTAAATGGATTATAAATATATCTTTCAAAATACTTGTATCTATTTTCCTTAAAATTATCTGAATCAATATTTAGGTTGTCTATCGCTTTTAATAGCCTATTAAATCTATTCTTTTTACTAAAATATATTGAGTTTAATCCTGTTGCCTTATTAAAGCTTAAAAATTCATAATATATCTTTATATCGTGGTTGTTTTCATCATACTTTGGTATAATCCTTGTTACCTCTGCAGGTATTGAATAGGCATCAAAATACTTTAAAACACTAACCCTTTTGTTGCCTTCAACTACATAAAACCAGTTTAAATATTCATAGACCTTAATAGGATCCCTTATCCCCTCCTCAAGATGGGCAGCACATAAATTTATCCATTTTGTCTGCATTTCTGTATTTTCATTTAAAAGAGGCATAAAATTTCTTGCAAAGGATAAGCTCCTAAGGTGTGAATATGTTCCAACTACCTTCTTAAGAGGTATTTCAACAAGTCCAATGTTAATTTCTGAAACAATATCTGTATTTTTAATAACACCCTCAAGGGATGGAAGATATCCCGACTCACCCTTTGAGGCATATTTATTATATTCCTTTATAGCTAAACGTCTTGCGGCGGAATAATGTTCTCTGGCCTCATTTAAAACATTGTTTTTCATCTACATCACCCTTAAAAGTCAAACTATAGTTTATATTATATTCTACAATATTTAAAAAAAATAGCAAAGAAAATATTAATTTACTATTAAAAAATATCTTTTGTGGAAAAATAAAATAAAAAGAGGTGAGAAGATGGACGAAAGATGGAGACAGGGGATGTATGTGTTCCCATTTGTACCATTTACAAATCAATATGACCTAAAACAGGAGCACGATACCTACAGGGTTTATGTAAATGGCGATTATATTGGAAATAAGACGCTTCTAAGCCAAGCAGAAGACATTAAGGACATAGAAGGATTTTTAAGGAGCAGAGGTTTTAAAAATATATCTTCACAAATTGAGGGAAATAGGTATAATATAGAAGTTACAGATGAATTTTTAGAAGATGTTAAAAGAAACCTCAATGTTTATCTAAACAATAGATAAGCAGGAGATATCTCCTGCTTAAATTTATCTTTTGAATATGTTTCTTAAGGCTTCCTTTGTTCTTTCGATGAATTGTTCTCTTTTTTCAAGATAATTTTTGTAGGTTTCTTCATCATAATATCTTTCATCATCCTTATAGAAGCCCATAACATCACCACCTTTGTTTTTATTATGTGCAAATGTGCAATTTTAATGTGATATGTTAATAGATTAACAAACAGTAAATTATATACACTAATTGTTAAAAATACTATATTATTTTTCTTGCAATTATGTCATTATCACATTATAATAAAAAATATAAAAATATTATTAAAATATTTATAATATTTTTACAATTATACCAAGGAGGTTACGAAGATGAAAAAGTTTAATGATGTACTTGTAATTGGACTTGCACTGTTTGCGATGTTCTTCGGAGCAGGTAACCTAATATTCCCACCATACATTGGACTTATATCAGGAGATAAGTGGTTTATATCTCTAATAGGTTTCCTTCTAACAGGAATAGGTCTGCCACTAATAGGAATTATAGTTATGTCTAAAAATGATGGTAAGTTTGAAAATTTTGCAGGTAAAGTTGGGACAAACTTTAGTAAGGGACTTGGAATTATAATAATGCTTGCTATAGGACCACTTCTTGCAATACCAAGAACAGGTGCTACAACTTATGAAATGGCTATAAAGCCAATATTCCCAGGCCTAAGCCCAATAGTTGTTACAACAATATATTTTGCAATCAATCTATATCTTGTTATAAACCCATCATCAGTTGTGGATAAGATAGGAAAAATACTAACACCAGTTCTTTTAACAATGCTTGCTATAATAATATTCAAGGGTATAACTACACCAGTAGGTACACCAGTTGCAACAGGAATAGAAAATCCATTCTCAAAGTCCTTTGCAGAAGGATATCAAACAATGGACGCGCTTGCATCAACAGTATTTGCTGGAATAGTAATTGCAAGTGTAGTTGCAAAGGGATATAAGGATACAAAGGATCAAGTAAAACTTACACTTCTTGCAGGTGTAATTGCAGCATTAGGACTACTTCTTGTATATGGAGGACTTATGTATCTTGGTGCAACAGCATCAGGAATTGCAAATGCCGATATATCAAAGACTCAACTTACAATAATGATAACAGAAAAGCTACTTGGAACATTTGGTAAGGTAGCCTTAGGTATTGCGGTTGGATTTGCCTGCCTTACAACTTCAGTTGGTCTTACTGCAACAGCAGGTGAGTTCTTCTCAAGCCTAACTAACAACAAGTTAAGCTACAAGCTTGTTGTAACAGTAGTTACTGTATTTAGTGCAGTTGTATCAAACTTTGGAGTTGAAAAGATAGTAAAACTTGCAGTACCACTACTTGTAACTGTATATCCTGTTGTTATAGTTCTAATAATTCTAAATATATTTGATGAATTTATAAAGAACAAAAACTGCTATGCAGGTGCTGTATATTTAACACTTATAGTAAGTATAGTTGACGGACTTGCAGCAATAGGTGTAAACTTAAAGGGAGTACAAGCATTAATAGCAAAGCTTCCATTTGCAAGTGCAAGCTTTGCATGGATTGTACCAGCCTTAATAGGATTTATAATACCAATGTTATTTCCAAAAAAGCAGGAGACTAATAACTAAAAAGAATTAAGGGGTGGGGGGTCTTGCAGATACCGTTGCCACCTGTAATGCCTAAGTTTATGGTATTTAGGTTTATTGCAGGAATAATAATAAAACTTATTGGAATTTGGGGATATTATGTTTTGTTAATAGGTTTAGCTACAGTAGTATGCTTGAGATTTTCATATAGAGCATATAAAAATGGGAGTTATGAGACAGTGTTTTTGATATCAATATTCTTTCTAATAATAGTTGGAGGAATAATTGCACTTGTGAATTCATAAGGGTGTTAGAAATCTCTTTTCTAACACCCTCTATTTATAGTATATTATAATTAACAATATATTTGGGGGAATAGAAATGATAAGACACGCCGTATATGTTGAGGAAAAAGGATATATATATAAGGATGAAATAAATAATGAAGATTTAAAGAAGATTGAAGAACAATTCAATTTAGAGGAAAAAATTATAGAGGATTCCTATACATATTTTAAATTGGACTCTGGGAATTTTGTATTAGTTAAATCTCTTTTAATAGACGATAAAAATGCACTTCATATTGTTCTTCTTGATGAAGAAAATATAAATCCACTTAAATTAATTAAAGAGGGAATATTTATAAATAACCTTGAGGATATAGATAATCTAAAAAGAGAAGTAGAGGGAAGCTTTAATTATGATGAGGCTGAGGAATTTTTAAAGTCAAGGCAGGATAGAAGTATTAGAGATATAGTCTACCTTTTATTAAGAGGTGCAAGTATAACGATGGTAGATGAAAGGTTAAGCCATATTAAATGGATAGGGGCTATATATTATTGTTTTAATGAAGCCTCATCAAAAAATATAACCTTCACAACAAACCCATATTTTAAGGGGGATGTAAGGCTATATATACTTGAAAAAAGCCAGCAAAGGATATCCTACCTGTTTGACTTTAAAAGAGGTATAAAACCTAATTTTTCAACAAATACACCCTATATTAAATTTATAGACTCAGGTGTGTATGCCTCAAAGAAAATATATCGTACATATATGAACTTTATGGAGTATTTTAACTACTCTTTCCTTGATGAAGATCTAAATGATAGCTACAACTTATTCTTAATTTTAAATGTACCTAATCTAATAAATGATGCTTTGACAATAAAGGAGGCCCTTAAGTTCCTTTTAAGCTACATAAAATCTGATGAGAGACAAGCCTTCATAGAAAACTACATAAACTCCTTTGACTTACTTTCAGATAAAGTAACCAGTGATATTGCAGAGGAATTTTATCTTTTTATGTTTAAAGATGTTGAGCATAAAAAGGGAATATATGACAGGATAGTCTCTATATTTTATAGAAGCTATTTTAATAGTCTAAAGGAAGTAGTTAGCTTTGATAGTGCTATAGAACTATTTGATAAGATATTAGAGATAAATAAAGAAAAGCCATACTTTAAAACCTATGTACTTGACAAAACCTTCTTTAAATTTGTTGAGGATTTTGTTGGACTTGAGGTGGCAAATGAAATTTCACTATATATTGCAGTATCCTGTGCTGTAAGTTCTGGACTTTCATATTTGCAATTAAAAAACATAGAGGGCTTTAATAAAACCTTAACACAAGGTATAAGTGATAGGATAATAAAATATATATTAGATAAAATAGAGGGTGACTTGGATTTTACTATAAGCTTTATAATAGATGTAGAAGGATATTTATCAGCTCCCTTGATAGAAAATAAACTATATGAAATATATAAAAGGGAAAACAGCGATGTTAAAAGGAATATTTACAAAAGACTAATTGATGGTGATAAAAAAGAGTTAGCCTTCAACATTTTTATGAGGGGACTTGAAGAAACTGATGATTTAATAGGGTACTTTGAAGAATACAGGAGAGAAATATTAGACTATTTTATTGAATATTCAAAGGAATATTTAGGAAAAATAATAATCGAATACTTTAAAAGTTTAAATAGGCAAGAGAGGTTTAATGAGGCAAAAAAGCTTCTATTTGAATATGTAATAAATACATCCTATACAATAAACAAAGAGGCAGAATGTAGTATAGTACAAAATTTTGAACTTGGAATTACCCTTGAAAACTACCTTGAGAACAAGGAACTTATTGAACAGGTAAGAGGCATAAAAGCAAGAAGAGAAATAAAAACAAAGATTGATATGTCCTTTTTAGATGTAATCTACCTGATAGACGACTTTAAGGAGGGTGACTTTGGCCAACTGCTTGATGAAATAAAATATGTAATTAGAGAATACGATATAGAAACAAGTATAAGGCACAGAAACATAATTCTATATAAGGTAGGAAAATACTTAACAAATTTTGAATACCACAAGGCACTCTTTGACCTTTTCTTTGATGAGGAGGACATAATTAACTACTTTGAATTTATAAAAATAAACAGAATAGAACAGAGCTACAAAGACATACTCTCAAGCTTTATTGTTTACTACCTATATTATATAGAACCTAAATATAGGCTTTTAAACAGGGAAGATAAAAATAGTGAAATTGAAGAGGCAATAATTAATGAACTTACAACCTTTAAAAATAAGGATTTAGATTATTTTAGTGAAAAAATAAAGGAAACTTTTGAAAATTTACATTTAAGTCTTCCTGTAAAATGGAGT
>JAOAAJ010000102.1 GCA_026418935.1 Caloramator sp.
TTTCCCCCCTTAATCTTAATATCATATTAAAAGTATTAACAAATATTATGTTTTTATACATAATATAAAAATATGTACGCAAATGGAATAATATGTTATTATGTATTTGGGGGTGATAAAATGGAGCATAGGAGTAAAAAGATAGAAAGGATGTACTATATAATAGCAGGAATACTTTTAGCTGGATTTATATTTAGCTCCTTTAGTAAAAGTATAAAGGATTATTTTACACCAAAAATACAGGCCTTTAGCTATCAAATAAAGACAAAAATTTTAAAACAGGAGGATTATTATACCAATGTCATTAAAAATCAGGTTAAGGTAGGAGATACAATATATTTCATACCATCCTTTAGATTTGAAGATTTGTGTTTATACGCCTACAATACAAAGGATAAAACGCTAAAAATGATATCAAAAAACTGGGTAAGTCAAGTTGAGGTTTATAAAGATTGTGTTTATTTTAAGGATATTAATAATACTCTGTTTAGGTTAGACTCAAAAAACAAATCTATTGAAAAATTATTAGATGATTGCGGGGATTTTCAAATAGTTGATGGGAAAATTGCTTATATCAATAGTGAAAGCAGGAATGTAAATATATATGATATTTTAAATAAAACAAATACAGATTTAAAAATATCTCCTATAAAGTTTTTATATATGGGAGACACTATATACTATTATTTTGCAGATGCAAGTGGCTATTTGTATGAAATGGATATAAAAAATAAAACCTATAAAATATATCAACTAAAGGACGCTATTTTAGATTTAATGTATTATAATGGACATTTTTATGCATCAAGTGGAAATATTAAGATAACTTGTTATAATAAAAAATTTGAGAAACTTTGGGAATTATCAGATTCAGAAAAGGGAGTTGAATTAGCTAAAATATTTAAAGACAGAATATATTATTACTCTTTAGGAAGTAATGGAATGAATAGAATGCTTATGAGTGTTGATTTAGACGGTAAAAATCCAAAGGAAGAGCTTGAGGTTACTGGAATATCCTATAGCAATTTTGAATTTGTTGAGGAGGGTAATAAAGATTATCTATATGATATAAAAGATAAGAAAAAATATGAATTACCAGAAATAAAACCTGTTCTTTTTTATTATCCAGATAAAAGAGAAAAAGATGTAGTACAGGGATATAGAATGGTAAAAGTAGATAATAAATTATATTATTCAGAGTATGATAAAATATTTGAATATAATTTAGCTTTAAAGAGTGGAGCTAATATTTTAAATGATTTAAATGATTTTTATGTTTCTGATTTAAAAACTTTAGATGGTAATATATTTTTCTATCGAAACCAGTTATATAGTTTTAATACAGAATCTAAAACTCCTCATTTGGTAACAAATATAATTGCTAACAGGATGTTTGTTGATGAGGACATTTTATATATTTTTTCATTAACTAATTTATATAGAATATGCAACAATAATATAGAAAAGTTTTTAAAGAATATATGGGTGTTATATATAGGAAATGGGAAAATATATTATTATCCTGTTGACAATGGTGTAACAAATGTAACAAGTATTTTAGTCTTAGATACAGAGACTAACAAAAAAGAAGAAATTAATGCTCACATACACCCATCACAAATTTTATATATAGACGATAAAAGTATTTATTATATACAAGAAAGCAATCTTTATGTGTATAATATGCAAACTAAAGAGAACAATATATTATACAACAATATAATGTTTTTAGATGGATATATTGTATCAAATGGAAAAATATTCTTTGATACAGTTGAAAATGGAGAGAGTATGAAATTTAAGATAAATTGTTTAGATATAAATACAAATAAATTAACCACAGTAGTTGAAGACATTGCAAATATAAGCTCATACCTATATGATGAAAAACAAAAGAAGCTATATTATACAATAAGCAACTATTATGATGTTAGAGAGGCTTCTGTTAAATAAGGAAGTAGGCATTTGCCTACTTCCTTTAATCTTCGTCTATCTTTCCCTCCATTTTAAGCTTTTCTTTTATAAAATCAATTCCTCCACCAATTCTATACCTTTTAGACATAGTAGGAAGAGCCTTGCCTACAATACCTTTTCTACTTTTTCTCACCATAAACTAAAGCCTCCCTTCTATTTATATTTTGAGTTAAAATATAAATAATATAAGTGAAATAAATGGAAGAGGTGGTTTAATGCAAGAATTATTAAATTATATACACAGCTTAGAATGTAATTTAGGGATATATTATAAGAACTTAAAGACACAAAGGGTTTTTGAATTTAAAAGTGATAAAGTTTTTTCATCAGCAAGCACAATAAAAGTTCCTATACTTCTTGCACTTTTTAATAAGGAATTAAATGGTGAGTTAGATTTAAATAAAAGAATAAGTTTAAAAGAAGGGGATTTTGTAGGTGGTGCAGGTATTTTAAATTTGCTAAATAAAAACAATACATATACCATACTTGATTTAGCAAAGCTTATGATTGTATTAAGTGACAACACTGCAACCAATGTAATTATAGATTTATTAGGTATAGATTATATAAATAATTATTTTAAAGAGGTAGGGCTTGAAAAAACAATACTTCAAAGAAGGATGATGGATTTTTATATGAAAAATAAAGGCTTTGACAATTATACAACAGCAAGGGATTTAGGTATTGTTTTTGAAAAAATATATAAAAAAGAGATACTGAATAGCTATTATTGTGATTTAGCCATAAAAATACTAAAGGAACAAAAGTTAAAGGGAGGACTTGATAGATATATAGGAGAAAAATACAAAATTGCCCATAAAACTGGGGATTTGAAAAAATTAGAACACGACTGCGGAATTATATTTAAAGAAGAACCCATTGTCATTGTGGTTTTAACAGAGGGAGATGAAAATTACAAACTTAAGGATGTTATTGGTAAAATAGCGGAAAAAATAATTTAAAAATTAAATAAAAATAATATTTATATTGTAAATATCCTGTTAAGTTTTTTATGGTAAGTTACGATAACTAACTTGTATAAAAATACAAAGGAGGAAATGGAGATGACAATGGGAAAACGAATATCCTTATTTGTACTATCAGTTTTTGTAACAAGCATTGTAGTAATGGGGTTATTATCCTATAAGGGTGTTAATGATTATTTTATTAAAAGACTAAATGGTGAAATAATGAATATTTCATCATCAGAAGCTGAAAAAATAGACGCTATTTTAGAAAAAGAGGTAGCAGAACTACACGGTATTGCTTCTTCAGGTGATGTTAAGGCAGTTTTACAGGGACAAGGAGATGTTGAGGCTTTAAGTAGAGTGTTTGATAAATATGTAACAGATGTTGGAAATAGTGAACATATATTTGTCGCAGACTTAAATGGTACAATATTAGCAGATAGTGATAGAAAACTAATAGGTAAAAGTGTTCAGGATAGACAATATACAAAGGATACAATAAGTAGTAAAAGGCCTGTTATAAGTGAAGTTCTTGTTTCAAAGTCAACAGGGGAATTGGTGGTTGCTGTAACATATCCTGTTTTTATAGATGGTAATATAAGGGGTATGGTTGTAAATGCAGTAAAATGTAGTAGCTTTACAAAATATTTAAAGGATGAAGGGGTTGCTGGATTAAAGTCTGGATATACTTATCTTTTAGATAAAACAGGTAAAATAATATATCATAAGGATAAAGATAAAATAGGTAAGCCTGTTGAAAATGAAGCTGCAAAGGGATTGATTGAAAAGTTAAATTCAAACCAAAGGGTTGAGAGAAATACAATAAAATATGATTATAATGGGATTTACAAAATTGCAGGTTATGATTTTTCAAAAAAGACAGGCTGGATAGTTGTAACAACAGTTGATGAAGGAGAGGCAGTAGCACCAGTAAATTCACTTATAAGAAAACTTATATTAATATTTGGAGTTTTAGGTTTAATAGCAGTGGTACTATGTTATCTATTTGTTGAAAGAATAACAAGCCCATTAAAGAAGATAGTAAAGCTAATTGATGAAACTTCAAGGTTTGAGCTTGAATATAAAAAAGAATATGAGGACCTTTCAAAATATAAAGGTGAGGTTGGATTTATTGCAAATGCAGTTGCAAATTTAAGAGTACAGTTAAGGGATATGGTAGGAAAAATTGTAGATGTTTCAGATATTATTAAGGAGAATGCCTTTAAGGTTTCAAATACCGTTGAAATGCTAAAGTCAGAGGCTGAAGACAATATGGCAACAACTGAGGAACTTGCAGCAGGTATGGAGGAAACATCAGCTGCAACAGAGGAAGTAACAGCAACATCTGATACAATATTGTCAAATGTAGAGAGAATAAGAGAAAAAGTAGAACAGGTTACAAGCTATACTGAAGAGATAAAGGAAAGGGCATTGATGATAGATTCAGATGTTAAATCTTCAAAGGAGAATGCTCTAAATATATATAGTAGTGTAAAGAAGGATCTTGAAGAGGCAATAGAGGAGTCAAAGAAGGTAGAAAAGATAAATGAACTTGCAGATGCTATAATTGCAATAACATCCCAAACAAATCTTCTTGCTCTAAATGCAGCAATAGAAGCAGCTCGTGCTGGAGAGGCTGGAAGAGGTTTTGCTGTAGTTGCGGATGAAGTAAGAAAGCTTGCTGAAGAATCCTCAAAGATTGCAGCAAATATACAAAAGGTAGTAGAAATAGTAAATGCATCGGTTAAAAACCTTGCAAAGAGCAGTGAGGACATACTTGGATTTATTGAAGAAAAAGTTACAAATGACTATAATGCCTTTATTGTAGTTGGAGAGCAATACAATATGGATGCTGATACAATTTATAATCATATGGAGGAAGTAAAGATTCAGATTAAGGAAGCTACAGAGGCAGTTTCTGATATTGTAAGGGCAATAAGCGATGTAGCAAAGACAGTTAATGAAGGAGCAATAGGAACTGAAGATATTGCAACAAAGACTCAAAATATAGTTGCAGCAGTTGATGGGGTTAAGGAAATTTCAGACCAAAACCTTGAGGGTGCAAATAAACTTAAGGATGTATTAAGTGTTATAAAACTTTAGAATTAAAGGGTTGTCCAATAAAGACAACCCTTTAATTATTTTATAAGTTTATTTAGAAATTAGCTAAAAAAAGTATTTAAAAGCATTCATTTAATTTACAAACTAAACATAAGTTTTTTATTTTGCTTGTTGTCGATTTTTAAGTACCAATAGGTGTCCCTTTGATGCATCTTGCAATTTTTTAAACACAGTCCTTACATTATCAGGTATTTCAAGGGATAAAAATCTTTCATACATATCGATGTTTTCAATTTCAGCGTGTATTCCATATTGGAGGGCTTCATCTAATGAGGAGGGTTCTTTTAAAAATTCTTTAGATTTATCCTCTGGAACTTCTACATTGTATTTTTGCATTAGCTCCTTTAGCCAATTTATATGATGAACTTCAGAATTTATAATGCTATTAAAGGGTTTTTCATCTCCAAGTGCCTTTAAGGCAAGTTCATACTCTGTTCTTGCAAGATACTCGTCTTCAATAGCATAGATTAGCATATTTTCTAATGTAAGGTTATTATCAAGTTTTGCTCTAACAGCACCATACATATTATCACGCTCCTTAATATCAGTATAAAAACTTTTATTACTTTTGTAAATTTATATTAAAAAATGATTTTTGTTATGTTTTTTTAACAAAAACTATGATAAATTATATATGAAGGGAGTGATAATTTTGAAAACACAATTTAGAGTAAGATATAAAGAAACTGATAGAATGGGTATTGTTTATCATTCAAATTATATAGTTTGGTTTGATGTTGGAAGAACAGAGCTTTTAAGAAATTTAGGATTTGATTATAGACATCTTGAAGAGATAGGACTTATGCTTCCTGTGGTAGAGGTCAATGTAAAATACAAAAGTCCTTCCTACTATGATGATTTGATTGAAATTGAAGCAACAATTTTAGAAGTTTCAAGGGTTAAAGTAAAGTTTGGATACAAAGTATATAGAGGAGAAACTCTCTTAGCAGAAGGATATACAGTACACGGCTTTACAGATAAAAATTTGAAGCCTATAGCACTAAACAAATTCAATAAAAATTTATATGAAGTATTGGTAAGAAATGTGGAATTAAAGTAGGAGGATGAGAGATGAATACAATCATAACACAAGTAATTGTTTTATTTTTGATTATGGTGGTAGGTTATGTTTCAAGAAAAAGAGGTTTTATAAATCCACAGGTAAACAAAAGTCTATCAGAGCTTTTACTAAATGTTACATTACCCTTTATGATTATAGCATCCTTTAATTTTAAGTTTTCAAAGGATATGCTAAATTTAGGATTAAAGCTATTTTTCATATCTACAATAATTCATATACTTTTACTTTTGATAGGAAATGTTATTTATAAAAAATTTAAAGAGGATGAATATAAAGTTTTATGGTTTATTACTGTTTTTTCAAACTGCGGTTTTATGGGATATCCTGTAGTAGAGAGCGTATACGGCAAAATAGGCCTTTTTTATGCGGCACTATTTAATATTCCCTTTAATATATTAATATGGACAGCAGGAGTTTTTATATTTTCGGGTAGAGGAGACAAGAAAAATTTAAGAAGGGCATTACTAAATCCAGGTATATTATCAGTTTTTATTGGTTTAATTATATTCCTTTTTTCAATTAGCCTTCCTACACCTGTTATAAAAACTTTAGAAATGGTAGGTTCAATGACAACTCCGCTTTCTATGATTATAATTGGTTCTACTTTGGCAGACGCAAAAATAAAATCAATTTTTGAAGGATTTTCAGTATATTTTGGTTCCTTTATAAGACTAATTGCAATTCCTTTAACTGTTTATTTCATATTAAATTTAATAGGATTAAAGGATTTTTATTTAACTATTCCTGTAATAATAACAGCAATGCCAGCAGCTGCAAACACAGTTATTATGGCAGAGAAATATGGTGGAAATCCAGAATATGCATCAAAAGTGGTATTTTTAACAACTATATTATCTGTAATTACAATTCCTGCTATTTTGATGCTACTAAAGTAATATAAGAGCATATATGATAATAAACTATGAGCGGCATTCAATACCTGTTTTTATAAAAAAATGTTGAATGCCGCTCTTTTACTAAATTAATCCCATATCCCTTTTAATCTCTAAAAGACCTTTTGATGTTATTTTATCCTTTGGTATGTCTAAAATGTTTAGTATATTTTCTAAATCCTCAGTGCTTGGAGATTCAATTTCTATGTAGGGTATAGGGAATACCTCCTTATCCCAAGTATCAAATTCTACTAAGACTCCATTTAATAGATAGCTCTCCCTATGTTTGTCTTCTCTTTTAAAGTCCTTTATACCTAATTCATTTAATAAACACATACATTCATTAAAATCTGATACTTCAAATTCGTGTTCAATATTCTGCCTTGCAAAATCAGTTTTAAATATTTTTTTTATACAAAGAGTAGTTTTTTCTTTTTTTTCTATTAAATCTTCTATTACTCTTATTCTAACATAACCATCTTCACCACTTGGTAGTTTAAAAAAGTAGTTCTTTTGATTTTCCTCTTTAACTTTTTCTGCTCCTAATGATTTAAGTTTTTCTTTTATATTTTCTAAATCAACATTTAAAACCTTTACTTCAATTTCCTTCATATCAATTCCTCCAAATATAGTATAGAAATTTTATTTAAATTATTGTAAAATATTATTAATATTTTTAATAATTTTGGCTTAAGGGTGTATAAAATGAGGAGAGATTTACATATATCAATTTTAATAGGAACATTATCTACTATAATAATGATATTGGCACAAAAACTTAATACCATATCATTTTTGAACTTAATATTTATACTGATAACAACCTTTATTTTAGCATATCCGATAAAAAAATGTGGAGTAAGTTATGGATTTATAGCTTATTTTTATTCTTTAATTCTACTTTATGTTTTTGGGTACAATACTCTTTGTTGGATTATATATAGTTTTCTTGGCATCTATCCAATAATAAATTATTTTATAGAACTATCATCACTAAGTACTTATGAGAAAAAACTTTTTAAGTTTATATGGTTTAATTCTATTATATTTTTAATGTATATGGTAAATGAAAATATGTTTGGATTAAATATTACAAGGTATATCAAAACTATTACATTATTTTTATTTTTAATTTTGCAGGTATTATTTTATTTATATGATATAATATTTACGAAGATTGTGAAATTTGGGAGGTAGTTTAGATGGACAAGTTTTATGAGCAACATTTAGGCACAGAAAAAAATAGTTTATATGGGGTATTTACTATTCTAATGTTTTTCTTTGGTTTTTTAGCTGTTATTTCTATATTTTTTATTTTAACAACGTTTATGTTTAATATTAGGATGATAGTTATAACTGTGTTGTTAGCTTTATTTGCATATGTAATGATGCTGATTAGAGATAAACAATATAGTGAATTTGAATATATTTTTACAAATGGAAACCTACAGATTGATGTTATTTACAACAAGAGGAGAAGAAAAACTTTAGTGGACATTGATATAAAAGAATTTGAAGCTTTTGGTAGCGAAAGGGATATGAAGCTTCCAAATGGAACAAAGAAGGAAATATTTATCCCTTGGAATTGTAAAGAGGATAGATATGTGTTTGTTTATAACAAGGGTGGAAAAAAGGTTGGGTATATTGCACCAGATGAGGAAATGTTAAAATTAATAAATTTATATAACAGGGGGAAAAGAATATGAAGAAAAGATTTTTAGCACTATTTTTAGCATTGGCTACTCTACTTACAAGTGTAGGGTGCTTTTTTAAAAAAGAGCAAACGATTGCACCAAGAACAAAAAAGGAGGGATTTGTTGTTTATCAAATTTTTGTTAGATCCTTCTATGATTCTGATGGAGATGGAGTAGGAGATTTAAAGGGAGTATCTGAAAAAATAGATTATATAAAAAGTTTAGGAGCAAATGCAATATGGCTAAACCCTATATATCCATCACCAAGTTACCACGGATATGATGTTACAGATTACAAGGGTATAAACAAGGACTTTGGTACTATGGAGGATTTTGAAAACTTAGTTAAGACGGCACACGATAATGGAATAAAAATAATATTAGACTTTGTTCCAAACCATACAAGTAGCAAACATCCGTGGTTTGAAAAGGCACTAAAGGGAGATAGAAAATATAAAGATTATTACATATGGTCTAATAAGGATACAAATTTAAAAGAGCTATCAGGGATTGGTCAAAGAGCTTGGCATACAAAGGATAGTACAAACTACTATTATGCTACCTTCTGGTCAGAGATGCCAGATTTAAATTTTGATAATAAGAAGGTAAGAAAGGAAATAAAGGATACAGCAAAGTTTTGGATAGATAAAGGTGTTGATGGATTTAGAATAGATGCATCATTGCATATATATGATGGTAAGAGATTTAAGGATACAGTTGCTTGGTGGCAGGAATTTTCAAACTATGTAAGAAGTATTAAAAACGATACGTATATAGTAGGAGAGGTTTGGGATTCTGAATCAAAGATAGCACCATTCTTTACAGCCTTTGATTCCTGCTTTAACTTTAATATCGCAGATAAAATAATAGATGCTGTAAACACAGGGTTCTCTACTAAATTCTCTCAAAGATTGAAATATACCTATGATACCTATAGAACTGAGTACAAAGACTATGTTGATGCACCATTTTTAACAAACCACGATATGGATAGAGTTATGTCAAAGCTTGATAGTATTGAAAAAAATAAGGCAGCTGCAGCAATTTACTTAAGTTTGCCAGGAAATCCTTTTATATATTATGGTGAAGAGATAGGAATGAAGGGGCATAAGCCAGACGAAGAGATAAGAGAACCTTTTAAATGGTATAGAACTACTGGACAGGGACAAACAAAGTGGGAATTAATAAAGCATAACGTTGGAGAATATTCACCATCTGTTGAGGAACAGGATAAGGACCCAAATTCACTGCTTAATTTCTACAAAGACTTTATAAAGTTTAGATTAAGTGATGAAGTAATGAAACACGGAGATATTGTTCCCTTTGATACTACACCTCTTGTTGTATCATTTATAAGAGAACACAATGGTGAAAAGAGACTTGTTATTGTAAACATAAGAGAAGAAAATGTATCAATTAATAAGGATAGAATTGTTAAAGATGGATTTAATAAGATAATTAAGGGGAGTGCTGTAGAGGTTACAGAAAATGGAGTTCAAAAATACCAGCTTAAGCCCTATGATTATGTAATTTTTACAAATAAATAGAACATAAAAAGG
>JAOAAJ010000107.1 GCA_026418935.1 Caloramator sp.
TATTAACCATTTTAAAGGATTCTTTTATATCCTCAATTGATTTTAAAAGAAGATTTAATTCATTCTTACCTATGTTAACTTTATTTTTTGTATCGTCTGTTGATTCCTTAACATTTTTTAATTTTTGATATATATTATCCATATTTTGGGCTAAATCCTGCATTAAGTTAACAACATCCGAAATTTCTTCTGATTGTGTATGTGCTCCTCTTGCAACTTCATTTATTGTTGCTGCAACCTCCTCTGAACCTGCTGCCATCTCCTGTGATGTTGAAGCTAATTCCTCTGATGCTTTACCAATATGTTCTGCCTTTTCTTTGATATCTCCAATTATCATCTTAAAGGATTTGCTTACCTCAGATAAAGCTTTTGCCATTTCTCCAAATTCATCTTTATTTTTAATAAGTTTTTCATCCACATCCTTTGTTAAATCCCCATTTGACATAAATGCTAATAGGTCTTTAAATTTATTAATTGCATTTACTGCATTGTTTGAGAATATAAATAATATTAATCCAACCATTAAAAATGCAATTATTCCAACAATACTCATAGTTATAATAGTTTTATTTATTGCATCATATACAGGTTTCATTGATATACCAATATTTATTGCACCTATATGCTTACCATTAACATATACTGGTGCTAAAACATCATATACATTAACCTTTTTAACATCGTAATAGTATTCTGATGCAGATTCTAATCCATCGATAGCTGCTTTTTTACTTCCCTCATCCTTAAGTTCAATACCTATTCTTTCCTTTATGCTGTGAGCAGCTGCCTTTAGATTTCTATCTATAAATAGTGCATAAACTATATTAGGATTTTTTCCTATTTCATCTACTATTGCCTGATAGCTTGTTTGATCATACATTGCTTGTATTTTGTTGGCAAGTATTCCTACTTGAATCATTCCACCCTTTGGATTTTTTATGTATCCATATTTATAGTAGTTGTTGTTTTCTCTACTCTTTCTTATATTCTCCATAAGCTCGCTTTGCTTACCTGATAATACAGGATATGATATGTGTTTTTCATCAAATACTGCCCCAAGGCTTGAAGAAAGGTTAGAATAAATAATCACTCCATTTGAGTCAGTATAGTTAATCTCATCTACTCCTAAGGTCTCAGCAAGTTTACTTAACACATCATTATTTATTGATGATTGTTCTAAAATAATCCTACCTGCAAGTCTTATTTTATCTTCTACCTGTTCATTTAGTGTACTATATGCAAGTCCACTTTGTTCAATTCTTTTTGCCATTTGTCTTGTAAGTTCAAGTCCATCGTGTTTCATAGTTTCTAATATGGATCTTTTTGTAAAATTTACTGCTAAAACTGTAAATATAACATAGGAAATAAATAATACCAATAACGGCAGGATTGTAAGTTTAAATCTTATTGAGTGAAGCCTATCCTTTCTTGCCATAATTTTACCTCCAAATTTGAATATTAATTTAACTTTTTTAAACTTTTTGTTAATTATATTTTAAATTAGACAAAATATTTTATCAATATGTAATTTTCGACAAAATTTGATATGTAAAATTAATATTTATAATGAAATATTTTGTTTAGTAACAATATCCTAATTAAAAAAATTATTTAACATACGATATTCAAAATAATAATAAAATTTCATCCTCCTATAAATTATAGAAAGATGAAATTTTTACTTATTTTTATACAGTTTTTATTAAAAAAACAATTTAAATTAATTATTGAATAACTACATTAAACTCATATAAACTTCTCAAACTCTTGACTGCTTGAAATCTTTTTAACCAAATCCTTTATGCTCTGTGCTCTATCTTTTGGGCATACTAAAAGCACATCATCTGTATCTATAATTAGCATATCCTTTATTCCTATTGCTGCAATTAATCTCTTATCTCCCATTATTGTAGTATTCTTTACATCCATAACAGCAACTTCACAATTTTGAATTATGTTTCCATTTTCATCTTTACTTAAAAATCTCTCAAGGGATGTAAAGCTTCCTATATCATCCCATACAAAATTAGTTGGAATTACAACAGCTCTATGGGTTCTTTGCATTACTCCAAAATCAATTGATATTCCATCAATTTTTTCATATTCTTCTTTTATTACCTTCTCTTCATCCTCTGTTCCAATATATTCATATATTCTCATAAGGTTTTTATAAAGGTCTGGAAGATATTTTTTAATTTCACGGAGGAGTCTATCTGCCCTCCACACAAACATACCACTGTTCCACAAGAAATTTCCCTTTTCTAAAAAGGAGGTTGCTACATCTAAGTTTGGTTTCTCTATAAATCTTTTTACCCTAAAAACGTTGTCTTGAAGTTTATCTCCAACTTCAATATACCCATAGCCTATTTCTGGTCTTGTTGGTGTTACTCCCATAGTGACTAAGTAATCTCCATCCTGTGCTACTTCTACTGCTCTTTTTATTGTTTGCTCAAAGTCCTCCTGCCCAATTATTAAGTGGTCAGATGGGAGAACAACCATTGTAGCCTCAAAATCCTTTTTCAAAAGTTTTACTGCTGCAAGTCCTATACAGGATGCAGTCTCCTTATTTAAAGGCTCCTTGAATATATTTTTATTGTCTATTCCCAATAATTTTTTTATAATCCCAACATAATTTTGATTTGTAACAACGTATATGTTTTCCTTTGGAATAATGGTTGATATTCTATCAACGGTGTTCTCTATCATAGTTTTTTGTCCAATTATCTTTAAAAACTGCTTAGGAAGTCCTTTTCTTGATTTGGGCCAAAATCTTGAACCAAGTCCACCTGACATTATTACTGCATATATCATAAAAAAACCACCCCGCATATTGTTATAATATGCAGAGTGGCATCTCATTGCTACTTATTTTACTCCGTGTTTTCCAAGCATTGCAGCTCCAAGTATTCCTGCGTCATTTTTAAATTTTGCAAGAACAATATTTGCTGCAGGAAGTGTCTTGTAATATTTATTCTTTTCAAATTCTTCTTTAACTAAGTTTAGTAGATATTCTCCAGCATTAGATACTCCTCCACCTAATGCTATAACCTCAGGGTCCATAAAGTTTACTATATTGAATATTCCTATAACAAGGTATTTTACAAGTCTATCTACTGCCATCTTTGCAACCTTGTCGCCTTCTTTTGCACTGTCGAAAATTATTTTTGCATTTATTTTTTCTAAATCTCCATCAACCTTTTGTAGAATTATTGTATCTGTATTTCCTTCCTTTATTAACTTTTGTGCATATCTTATGATAGCTGTTGATGAAGCAAATGTTTCAAAACATCCATTCTTTCCACAGTTGCAGTTATAGAAGTTCTCTCCTATTATCATATGTCCTATTTCAGAACCTACTCCGTGGGCACCACTATAAACTTCACCATTTAGTACAATACCTCCACCTATGCCTGTACCTAATGTAAGTAGGATTCCGTTTTTGCATCCCTTCATTGAACCAAATTCATATTCTGCAAGGCCTGCAACAGTTGCATCGTTGTCTATAAATACTGGGATGTTTAGTTCCTCCTCCATCATCTTTCTTAGAGGTATATTTTCCCATCCCAAATTAACGCAGAATATAACATTTCCGTCTTTATCAGCAAGACCTGGTATTCCTATACCTATTGCTTTAACATCTTCCTTATTGACATTAGCCTCTACCATCATATCTTTAACTAATCTATTTATATCACTAATTACGTCCTTGTATCCTCTTGATGCAAGCGTTGGAGTTGATTTTGTGTATAGTATTTTTCCACTCTCATCAACTAAACCAGCGGCTATGTTTGTCCCTCCTAAGTCTATACCTATGTACATATTTATCCCCTTTCTTAATTAATTTAATATACATAGTAATTATATTATTTTTAAGAATTTTTTTAAAGAGATAAAATACAAAAAATATAAGGATAGTTGTAACTTTTTATTAAACTATCCTCTCCTCTATATATATATAGGCTTTGTCGTGGTCAAGGTGAACTACCTCCACCTATAGAGGTGGTGGCTTCGTGGTCAATACTCCCATTGGAGCAAGTTTACCCACGCTCAAAGGACTGTTCCTTCCCCATAGATGCCATTTACTTGGCTAATTTTAGCTTGGTTTTTGCTGTACAATTATTTTCCATTCTGTGTATTGATTAGTCAAGTGACATTCATCACTAAACTTTACGAAGTGGGCGATGAATGTCACTAATTATGTTAAAAACTAAATTTTATATTATTTTATTATACAATTGAATAACTATTAGAATTACTTTATAGGCTTTATGAACATCTGTGTCCAGTAGCACCTACCTGCCTTATCCTTTGCAAGTCCAACACCTATTTCAGTATAGGATGGACTTAAAATATTGCTCCTATGCCCTGGTGAGTTCATCCACGCGTTCATTACCTCCTGTGGAGTCCTCTGTCCCATTGCTATGTTTTCACCTGCAGCTGAAAATTTTATTCCAAAGGATTCAATCATATCAAAGGGTGAACCATAGGTTGGAGAGTAATGGGAAAAATAATTTTTGTTTATCATATCCTGTGACTTATACCTTGCAACCCTTGATAGCTGCCAATTCTCCTTAAGTGCTGGAAGACCTACCTTTGCCCTCTCAATATTTACAAGCCTTACAACTTCACTCTCAATTGCCTTTGTTTCAATTACAGGAATTTTTATCTTCTGCCCTGGATAGATGAGAGCAGGATTTTTAATTTCTGGGTTTGCTGCAACTATTTCAGATATTCCAACCTGATATTTCTGAGCAATCTTCCACATACTATCTCCTGATTGTACAGTATAGTATGTGTCCTGTGCAAATGCAACCGTAGTTAACATTATGAATATTAATAGGGTAAGTAATTTTGTTTTCTTCTTCATAGAAATCACCTCTACTAATTATTTTTTAGTAGAGGTGATTTTTTTATTCCTTACATTTTTTTACTTTTAGACATATTCTCTTTTTATGATATCTCCCTCTATTCCAATTGTAACTACCTTTATTGGAATATCGGAACCTGCACTATCCCTTGCTGTTTTTGCTGCATACATCATTCCACTGCAGCAAGGAACCTCCATCTTTAATACTGTAATACTCTCAAGGTTGTTCAATTTTATTATATCAGTTAGTTTTTCTGTATAGTACTCTATATCATCAAGCTTTGGACAACCTACAACAACAGCCCTATCCTTTAAAAAGTCATTATGATAATTTCCATAGGCAAAAGGAACACAATCTGCTGTAATTAAAAGGTCTGCTCCATTTAAATATGGGGCTGTTGCAGGAACTAAGCTCAATTGGACAGGCCATTGTCTTAATCTTGATATGACCTTGGTATCCTGTGATTCATTTACACCCTTATTAAACTGTCTTATCATACTTCCAGGACATCCCCCTCCAGTATGATGATGGTGCTGATGTTGATTTGTTGAAGTTATAGATTGACTTTGTGACTTTAGATATTCTTCTACCGCCTTTTCATCAAATTCTTCTGCTTCTCTTTCAATTATTGAAATTGCACCCTGTGGGCAATGTCCAAGACAAGCACCAAGTCCGTCACAGTAAATATCCTTTACAAGTTTTGCTTTACCGTCTACTATTTGTAGTGCTCCCTCTGCACAATTTGGGATACATAATCCACATCCGTTGCACTTTTCTTCATCTATATGCACAATCTTTCTTACTGCCATAATATCACCTCCGTTTAATTTCAATTTTATTATATCTTAAAAACTTTTAAATAGATGTGATATAAATCATATAATTGCAAAAAATATTGTTGGAGGTGTATGATATGTTAACTCAAAAAGAAACAACTTATCTAAAGGAAAATCTTGATGCAGAATATCTTTGTATAAGAAAATATGAACAATATGCTGCATTGTCTAATGATGCTGATGTAAAAAATATGTTCACTACCCTTGCAGGATATGAACAGCAACACGCTACAACCCTTAAAAACATATTGACTCAAAACGGTGTAAACTATACAAGTATATACGAGAGCTATAATAAGCCTTCTGCTGCACAAAATCAGCAAAACCTCTCCTTCTCAGATGCACAGCTTATGAACGACTCACTATCCACCGAAAAACACGTTTCTTCAAACTACAACACAGCAATACTTGAAACAGTAGATACAAACATAAGAAAACAACTTCAACATATACAACAGGAGGAACAGGGCCACGCAGAAACTATCTTTAATATGATGAGGACCAAGGGATACTATAAAGTAGAATAAGCTGGCAATGCCAGCTTATTCTACTTTAATTTTATAACATAAGTAACACAATTATACCAAGTATAATTCTGTAATACGCAAATGGTGCAAGCTTCTTCTTCTTTATGTAGCTCATAAATGCTGCAATTACAATTAAGGCTACAACAAAGGAAACAAAAGTACCTATAAATAGTACTAACCACTCATAAGGTGTAAACATAAGCCCTGCCTTGAATATCTTTAAGACTGAAGCACCTATAATAGTTGGGAGTGCTAAAAAGAAGGAAAACTCTGCTGCTGCCTCCCTTGAAAGACCTAAGAATAGTCCTCCTATAATAGTTGATGCAGACCTTGACATACCAGGCCAAAGGGCAAGACATTGGAATACACCAACTAAAAATGCATCTTTATAGGACATTCCATCTACACTATCTACCTTAACCTTTTTTAATCTTGCCTCTGCAAATAGAAGAAGTATTGCTCCAAATATCAATGCAAGAGCAACTGTTCTTGGGTTAAAGAAATGCTCCTCTATATAATCATCAAATAGAACGCCTAATATAAGTGCAGGTATAAATCCTACTACAACCTTATACCATAAATTAAATACCTTCTTTACTTGTCTTTTGTCTTCAAATTTAGGAAAAATCTTATCCTTAAAATAAAATATAACCGCAAGTATAGCACCAACCTGTATTACTACATCAAAAATATTTGCAAAGTTTCCCGTAAAGCTTATAAACTTGTTTGCAATTATAAGATGTCCTGTTGAGGATACAGGCAGGAATTCTGTAAGTCCTTCAATAATACCAAGAATTATAGCCTTTAAAATCAAATTAACGCCCCCTTTCCTTATAATAGGATACAACAATATAAATAATAATTCAATAAATTTGTTTCAAATCAATTTCTATTGTCTTATTTTGTAACTTTATGTAATCGTTCGACAAATTGTAGAAATTTATATATATATGTGATAAAATTTTTATTTGCTGGGGGGATAAACAAATGAAAAACAAAGTGATAATTGGGATAAATATATTTATAACTTTTTTTATTTTAATCTTTTTTTATTATCTTTCAAAACTAAATCCAATTCTAATTGAAAAGAGTTCCTATGATTTTATACATATTGGAATGGAAACTATTGTATCAATGGTCTCTTTTACGGTTTTTTATATAGGATGGTACTCATTTCCCTATGAAAAAAGGCAGAAATATGTAATACCCTCTTCTATTTTTTTCTCTATAGCACTAATTAACATACTACATATTTATTTTGCTATAGAAACTACTGGATGGGGTATAAGCTTGCTTTTTGCTAATTTTACTTATATGCTTTTAGGAATATCTATTATTTTACTTAATTCTATTCCTGATAGTCATATTGCAAAGGATAGAAAACATTTTCTTTTTATACCTTTAATTTTTACGATATCATCTTTAGCTTTTTATTTATTTATGAAAAATAGTTCTTTTAGTGTTTACTTAAACTACGTAAAAGAAAATTTTATGTTCTATAGATTACTTGATTTAAGTGTTTTTATTTATTATTTTTTTGCACTATTTCTTTCTTGTAAAAATTATATTATAAATCCCGATATGCGTAATATAAATTCTATAAACTCTATAATGTTTGCTTTAATTTCAAAATATATAGTTATATTTCATATATACCAAAATGATGTTTTTTCAGCATCTGCTCATTTTTTTAAGGTTATATCCTTTTTATTTATAGTCAAAACTTTTGTTATGAGCAATATAAAAGGGCCCTATGAGGAATTAAAGAAAGCAAATAATTTGAAAACAGACTTTTTAATAAATCTATCCCACGAACTTAGAACCCCAGTAAACATTATTTTAAATGCCTCTAAATTAATATGTAAAAATCCCTTAGAATATGCAAAATATATTTCACTAATTGAGAATAATGCATATAGGCTAAATAAAATATCGGAGAACCTTATTATATACAATGAAATAGAAAATGGTAATATTGATACAGAATATACTGATGAAGATATAGTTTATATAATAGATGAAATTATTGAAATAGCAGAAGATGTACTTGATAAAAAATGTCTTGATGTATCCTTTGAGTTTTCAAATAAAAGAAATTTTGTAACAGATAAGAGGCTCTTTATTCAAATATTTTTAAATTTAATTTCAAACTCTATAAAATATGCAGATTATGGAGGAAATATTTTTATTAAACTTGATATAGCTGATTCACTAAAATTAACTATATTAAATGATGGGCCTCCAATTAGTGATGACGAAAAGGATAAGATATTTGAGAAATTCTATAAATCAAAAAATACAAAACTTCCTTCAACAGAAGGATTAGGAATAGGGCTTTATATTGCAAAGGAGTTTGCTAAAATGTTAAATGGTGATATACAAATTGTAAATAAAAATAATATGACTGGGTATACATTAATAATTAGAAATGCTAAAAATGTAAAGATACAAGAACAGTATAGGAAAGTTGAGTATTCAGAAAAATATTTTGCGGATATTATATAAGGTGGCTTATGCCACCTTATTGTACTGTTATTGCATTTACTGGACAACTTGATTCTGACTCCTTTGCCGCGTCCTCTGAACCTGCTGGAACTGTTGAGGTTATTACGTGGGCCTTTCCATCATCTCCCATTTCAAACACTTCTGGGGCAATAGATGGACACAATCCACAACCTATACAAGCATCCTTATCAACAACTGCCTTCATTTTAACATCCCTCCTCCCTTTTATTATTACCATATAATTTACTTTTTACCCTTTGTATCCTAAAATATACATAGGAATCTTTTTTATAAGGAGGATTTTATGAGTAAGCTTTCTACACCTGAAAAATTTTTTATAGGAAGAATATTATATGGTCTTGAACAAACAGGAAACAGAATTGAACAGGAGGATATTGAGATATTACTTAGTCAAAGACTTGATATAGAGGATGAATTTAAAGAAAAAATTAAAAATGCATTGATTTTTTCCTATTGCGATGACGTTGATAAATTTAAAAAGAAAATAATAACCTTAGACCCTAAATCAATGTGGGATGAATCATTAAAAAAGCTTTATAAAGGACGTGAAACGGTATTAAGGGATTTAGTTGTTGATTGGTATCTATCCTATTTTGACAAAAAGGAAAATAGCTTTTTAGATAAAATAAAAAGCCTTTTTAGAAGATAAAAGATGTGGCCTTCATACTATTTAAGATGAAGTGCCACATCTTTTATTCATATCTTAACGCCTCAATAGGATCAAGCTTTGCTGCCTTATTTGCAGGATATATACCAAAGAATATACCAACTGCAGATGAAAACAAGAAGGCTATTAATACAGTTGAAATAGACACTGTAGGTTCAATCTTTAAAAACACACCTATTGCATAGGCAAATAAAGTTCCAAGCATCATCCCTATAATTCCGCCTATTAAAGAAAGAATTAAAGATTCAATTAAAAACTGAATAAGTATGTCGCGCCTTGTAGCTCCAATTGCCTTTCTTATTCCTATCTCCCTTGTTCTTTCTGTTACTGAAACAAGCATAATATTCATAACACCTATTCCACCAACTATTAACGAAATGCCTGCAATTGCTCCTATTATCATTGTAAATATGTTTATAATGTTATTAACTTGGTCAATCTGCTTAACTAAATTTTCTGCCTTATATTTACCTTTATTAAAATGTCTTGCTTCAACTAATTTTATAATATTGTTTGCCACAGCCTCAGAATTTTTTGAATCAGAAATTAAAACCTGCATCTGTGTTATGTTAAATTCATTTGGCACTAACCTTTGCATAAAACTAATAGGTACATAGGCAATTACAGGCATATTGCCTCCAAAGGCTGCTGCAAAGGCACCACCTTCATTTTTATAAACACCAACTATTACAGCATTTATTAAGTTATCCTTGCTACCAAGCTTAACAGTTTTACCTACACAATCCTCATAACCAAATATATTTTTAGCACTTACATTGTCAATTACAACAACATTTCTTCCAAGCAAAGTATCTCTTTCGTTTATAAACCTTCCATATAGTATATCTACAGTAAATATAGAGGAGTAATCGTTTGTTGTGCCCATAAGTATAGCCCTCTTTGTTGCCTTTTCAAACTTTGCAGTTACAGGTCTTTGAACTAAAGGTGCAACATTTTTAACTTCATCTATTTTATTCTTTATCTCCTTTACATCATCTAATGTAAAGGAGTCTTTAGTAGAAAGTTGTGTATTATTATCTACCTTAACCTCAAGCACATTTACCCCTATATCCTCAAATTCAGATGTAATCTTCTTTTGTCCTCCCTTACCTATTGCAACAATTGTAATTACAGAAGAAATACCTATTATTATGCCAAGCATTGTAAGAAAGGACCTCATTTTATTAGCAAGTATACTTTCTATTGCAACCTTTAGGCTCTCTAAAATATTCATATTTTCACCTACCTATAGTACGTTCTATTTTCAACCTGTTTATCATTTAATATCAAGCCATCTTTAATTCTTACTATCCTTTTTGTATGGTTGGCAATATCATTTTCGTGGGTAACCATAACAATAGTTGAGCCTTCTTCATTTAAGGTTTGAAATATCTTCATTATCTCTTCGCTTGACTTAGAATCTAAATTACCTGTTGGCTCATCTGCCATAAGTACAGAGGGGCTTGTAACAATTGCTCTTGCAATTGCAACCCTCTGCCTTTGCCCACCTGATAGTTCATTTGGTTTATGGTTCATTCTATCCGATAAACCTACCCTATCTAATGCCTCCTTTGCCCTTTTCCTTCTCTCTGATAGTTTAACTCCTGCATATATTAAAGGCAGTTCTACATTCTCAAGGGCTGATAACCTTGGTAGTAAATTAAAGGCTTGAAAAACAAATCCTATTTCTCTATTTCTTATCTTAGCAAGTTCATTGTCGTTTAACTTTGAAACATCACTACCATTTAATACATATTTACCTGCACTTGGTCTGTCTAAACAACCTAATATATTCATAAGAGTTGATTTACCAGAACCTGATGGTCCCATTATTGCAACATACTCTCCCCTATCTATCTTTAAATTAACTCCCCTTAAAACTTCTATGTCTTCGGATAAAAGTTTGTAGGATTTTTTAAGTTCAACTATCTCTATCATCTCTTCACATCCTTATCCATAACTTTTACTCCATCCTTTAAAGTTGCTGGTGGATTTAAAACAACTCTTTCTCCTTCCTTAAGCCCACTTATAACTTCAGCCTCAAAATCATTTTGAAGCCCAATACTAATCTCTCTATTTTTAACAATATCATTCTCTAACACAAATACCCTTACTTTATTTTCTTTGTCCTGAAGAAGTGCTTCATTTGGTATTTTAAAAACTCCCTTTTTTTCGGAAATTTTTATCTCAACATCTACATCAAAGTTAGGCTTTATTACTTCTGTATTATCTAATAAATCTACATAGGCCTTTACAATAGTATCACTGCCTGATGTTGACATTGTCTTTGTGGCAGATTTACTTATTGATGCAACCCTTCCCTTTGTAGTGTTGTCAAGGAATTTAATATATGCCTCTTGGCCTTCTTTTATTTTGTTTACATCATATTGATTTATGTTTACTAACACCCTTAGATTATTTAAATCTTCAACTACCAAAGCAGGAAGCTGCATTGGTGAAGGTGCTCCCTCTTTAATATTTAATTGTGTTACAACTCCATCTTCTTCTGCCCTTATGTACCTTTGTTGCTTTGATATTGCTTGTTTTATGTTTTCAACATTTATCTTGGCCATCTCAACTTGATTTTGTTGTAGCTTTATTTGGTCATCTATTGATACTGTTTGTGTTTGTGGAAGTGCATTAGATGTATTTTCTTTTTGCTTTTTTAGATTTTCAAGCTGAATTTTTGCATTTTCGTATTGAAGCTGTGCAGTTTTTAGCTGGCTTGACATATCCTGAACCTCAAATTCTACAAGTATATCACCTTTTTTAACCTTATCCGATTCCTTTACATATACCTTAAGTACTTTACCATTATTTAATGCATAATACTCCTTCTTGTTTTTAGATTCAACAACTCCACTGCTTGAAAAGCTTGCAACAATATCCCCTACCTCTACTTTTGCTGTTTTAACCTCAATTGGTTTTTGTGCTCCCCTCTTTAGAGCAAAAAGGGAGAGCATAAATACAACAAAAACAATAATTGTTATAAATAACCCCTTCTTTTTCATATTACACTTCTCTCCTTTACAACATCATTAAGTTTTGTTAATCCGTTTAATATACAGTTTAAATCCTCATCTGATATATCCTTTAAAATATCCTGTAAAATTTTTAAATTTTTTTCTTCAAACTCTTTTTTATATGTCAATGCTTTTTCTGTTACATATATTAAAACCCTTCTTTTATCTGCAGTATCCCTTTCTCTTTTAACTAACCCCTCCTTCTCCAGCCTATCTATTGCTTCAGAGACTGTACTGTTTGCAAGATTAGCACCTATACTTAGCTCCTTCAATGTTTTTTTCTCACCATCCATAAGCTGTATCATTATATAAAGTGCCGTAGGATTAAACTTTAAACATCCAAGCCTACAGTCCATCCTTTTATTAATAGCTCTATTTATATTTCTAAATAGTTCAAATATCATTATTATCTTATTCTTTGTCATTTAATCATCCCTTCACAAAAAATATTTCGCTTACGAAGTATTTTAACATTATTATACTTATTTTACAATACAACTCACTACATAAAAATGCTGTTTCAACTTATTGAAACAGCAGAAACATTTATATATCTCCATCAGTTATGGTCTTATATACTGCATATATAATCTTGTCAGCAAGCTTCTTTGCTTCGTTTATTGTATTTTTATTGCTAAATTCTATTCTAAGTGCCCTATCCCCAAACTCCTGCATATAACATTTACTCTCACCTAAAATATTTACTCTATCTTTATTTAGGGCATCTTTTATTTTTTTTGCATAATTTATATTATTGTCGTAGTTTTCATTTTTTTCTACTCTTAAAAGTATAGTGTCCTTATTTACCATTTTGTCATTTACACAAATATCTAAAATAATATATCTTCCATTTTCCTTTGTTATACTGCTTAGCTTTCTTTCTAATACCTTTTTACCCCCTACATAACCTAAATTAATACATTTTACCCCAAAACCATCCTGTGATTTTTCTATGTAGTTTAAAAGTTCCTTCATACTTCCGTCACTAAAACTATTATTGCTTGTTGTATAGAGTATGATGCTAAAACCATCATCAACTGCAAAGGTATATTCCTGTATCCTTTTTGCTATTTTGGTAAGATAAAGAATAGATAAAACTGTAACTACAATAATAGTTGTAATTATAAAAGCTTTAAAATATTTCATAACACCACCTACAAAAAAATAATAGCTTCATATCTATAGATATGAAGCTATTATTTTACTTATTCTTAATAAAATATGTTATTTTATCCCCTACTCTATTTCCCTCATAGGAAAGCTTTTGAACTACATTATTGCTATCCTTTATACTAACACTTGCTACCACCTTAGTATCGTTATATGTGCTTGTAACTACAGTAACAACATAATCTGCCTTATTTATACTATCAACTATCTCAACGGAATTATTTTTTATAGAATCAAAAATATTAAACATATCTACACTTGTTAGATACTTTGTAACAATATAATCTTTATCTATATTAATATAAACTTTATTTATTCCATTATCCTTTTTAGGTATTCTATCAAGTACATCTTCTAAGAGTGAAACATAATATTCTTTTGCACCTTTAAACATCTCTTTTTTCATTATCCTCTTTATGAATTCATCCTCAATACTGTTATCTACATAATATCTATTTCCATCCTCATCGATTAAATTAGGCTGAGTTTCATCTGTTATACCTGCAATATATTTAAAGGTTGCTACTTTTTTGTTTGAATCATAAAATTCAATAAAAAAGTCTGGTTCAAAAGTAGTTTGAGCTGATATATCCTTTGCTTCACACATTTTATTTAAAAATCTTTTAATTGAAGATGCATCAAACACTGTATATCTTCCTGCAAGTCTTGTACTTGTAATAATAATCCTTTCGTATTTTATTTCTCTATTAATTTTACCCTCTATCTTTGGATTTATATGTTTAAAAGTACTGCAGGAGGTAGTTAGGCCTATAAATAAAGCCAAAATAAAAATGAAAAATTTCTTCACTCTATCACCATCCTATAGTTCTTCCCATATAGTATAAATCATAGTATTTTCCATTAACCATTATTCCTCTTGATATTTTCCCCTCAAATTTAAATCCCCATTTAAGGTATAGATTAATTGCAGACATATTATCGTCTCTTACCTGTAGTTCTACCTTTTTTATTTTTTCCGTACTTTGAGCCCATTTAAAAAAATAGTCCATTAGACTATTCCCAACCCCAATGTTCCAATAGTCCTTAAGAACTGCTATTCCTAATTCTCCTCTATGCATAAGCCTTTTCCTCTGGGATGCAACAAAACTCAAATTTCCTATTATTTTACCATCTAATACTGCAACAATATACAGGCAGTTTTCTCTGCTGTTTAAACTATATATCAAATTCTTCTCTTGATCATAATTTAGATAGTAATCATCCATACCAAAGGTTAAGTTGTCTGATTCTGTCCCTAACTTATTGTACATAGCAACTAATTCCTTTGCATCTCTCTCTTCAGCACGTCTTATGCCAAGTTTTTTTCCGTTTTTTAGCTCATATATCATCATTATTATATCACCCTATCATCTTTTCAACTTGTCAATATTATATACCAAAATCCCAATTATAAAAACAAATATACATATAAATTGAGATGTTGAGAAAAATAATACATTTCCTCTTGGGTCATCTCTTAAAAATTCAACCATAAACCTTCCTACACTATATAGAATCATATAAAGACCTGCTACTTGTCCATTTTTATTTGTCTTTTTTGAAAAATAGAAAAGAGCTAAAGCAATTAAAAAGTTTCCTAAACTTGAAATAAGCTGTGTAGGTATAAGTCTTACTCCGTTTGGTGCAAAGGGTGAGTTTTTAAATACTACACCTAATAGACTTGTTGTTTCTTTGCCATAACAACAGCCTGCAGCAAAGCAACCAATTCTTCCAAAACCTTGGGCTACTGCAATTGCTGGTGCTGCTACATCAAACATTTTTAAAAAATCTACATTCTTTTTTCTACAGTATATGTATGCTGCTAAAACTCCACCTATCAAAGCTCCATAAACTACAAAGCCACCCTTTATCATATCCTTAAGTACAACTGGATTTTTTATTACATAAGGTGCTTCAGCAATTATAAATAAAAGTTTTGCACCAATTACTCCAGCTATTACACCATATATAGCAATATCAAGCACAGTATCGTCACTAATTCCAACCTTTCTTGCTCTATGCATACTAATAATAACCGCAGAAAGAATACCTATAGCTATCATAAAACCATAGCTGTATATTGTATAATTTCCTATTTTGAATAATATTGGATGCATACTACCTTACCCCCTTAATATATAAGCCTTCTCCAATAAAAACGCTATTATTAAAATTATACCAGAATATAAAAAAATTGATATACCTGTATAAAAACCATCCTCCCTAAATTCTTCAAAGGCCTCCTCCATAGCCTCCTCTGTATATGGATTTTCCTTCATATCATAGAAACCATACAGCGGGCTTTGTCTTCTTATCTTTCTTATCTTTCCCTCTTCATTTCTTTTATAGAGCTGAGGTATTGCTAAAATCATACTAAATCCTCCAAAGTAATAAAGTGTAGTATATATATTTTTAAATATATCCCTATGTCTTATTAGAGAATATATAAAAGAAATAATTGATAATACTATAATTGTTATAAATGCTGCCTTAAGCACAAATTTAATTCTTTTCTTTATTAAAAACATCTTTTGTTTTTTATCCATAGTCCACCTCATTTTATTAAAGTTTTATTTACTATCTCCTCAAATAGATTATAAAACTTATCATTAAAAATTTCATCCTTTATAAAGAAACTCATTCTAAATACATATCCCTTATTAGTCTTTACAAAATACTCTAATGCTCTATAAAACTTATTATCATTTCCTCTTCTAACATATTCAACTAAATACCCATCTTTGTTTGCTACCTTTTTATTGTAAATATTAAAAAACTTAAAATCAACTACTCCAGTTGCACTTTTTTTGGAATTTTCTAAATATGTTTCTAAATCTTTAATATTTAATACCTCAACTATTCCCCTTATACTCCCATCATTTGATTTAAAATCTGCGTGATATAAAACTTCATTATCTTCAAAATTAATTTCAATAACCTCAAAATTATATGGTAGATAATATATTATACCATACCTTTCTATTTTAATCTCTTTAAAATTTCTTATATTTAGATTTAAACTAACCTTATACAGTTTAAAAATAGACATCCAGCTTAATGACAAAATAAAGACTATTATAAATATAACTGTTATCAAAAATAATTTGTTTTTTCCCATAAAACCCCTCCCAACTTAAACTTAAAAAGCCCCATTTGAGCTATTTACTCTATGGGGCTTAAAATCTACTTATCCTTTGGTTTAGGAATCATAATACAACCATTATAGGGATTGTAGGTCATAACCCACATACCCTTGTCCTTTATTTTTATCCATTTTATAAAACCTGTCATTCCGCTATATGGTTGTGCCTTTAAATCATTTTCTCCTTCTATACCATACAATAGATACTTAACTTCTCCATCCTTATCATACTTTATTCCAAAGTAATAATATCCAGTATTTTTACAATATTTCAAATAGTTGATATAAGGATATGCCATCTTTATATGATATATTGCACAGTAGTAAGGATAATATTTGTTATCTTTTAGTTTCATATCATAGTCTAATTTAATCTTCCACCATCTACAATTTAGATACCCTTCAGTTATTCCATCTACTTCTTCAAAATCCCTAAGTATTTCTTCAAAATAATTTGCGTGCTTTTGCTGTCTCTTTGTCTTTAGCTCTTCATTTCTTATAAGCTCAACCTGTGCTGCCTCATCAAAAATAATATCTTCTTCATCTCTTTGCTCTTCTTTAACTTCTTCTAATTTCATAGCTTCTTTCTTAATCTCGTTTTCATACTCAATAAACTTCTCTGCTTCCTTTTGTACAACTTCATCTTTAACTTTAACTTCAACTTTAACCTCTTCTTTAGGTTCTTCAGTTGTTCTCTTTTTAATTACAAACCTATCCTTAAAGTTTGCTCTTTCTTTTCCAACATAACCCACAAGTGGAAAGTTAGTCTGCTCTGATTCTACAACGATTGTTGAAACATTAAATTTGTCAACATTAAGACCAGTGTCTGCTACATTATCTTCCCTATACTCCCACCATATTTCTCCTCTTCCTGTATCATCAACAGGAACTTCTCCAAGTCTTGCTGTATAGAGTGGATTTTTTGTTGTATCAATAAGATAGCATACATAAGGTCCCTTTTCCTTTATTAAGTTTTGTACATAAACAGTAATTTTACATTTACCATTTTTGTTTTCAATCTTGGTGTATCCTGTTGGCTGCTTATCTATAGCTATACCAAATCCTTTGTCTTCTTCCTGCAATATTATGAAATATCTACTATAACTTTTTTTAGCAGACACTCTTATACCTCCCAGTTAATGTTCATCATTATAGTATATGAACATTAACTGAAAAATTGTCCTTATTTTTTTAGTTTTGTATAAATTATATTAGAAAGTTTGGCAAATTCTTCAATGCTTAATGTCTCTCCTCTACGAGTCTCATCTATATCAGCTTCAATAAATACATTATGAAGTTCCTCTTCTCTAAGGCCAATTGGCTTTAAAGCATTAAAGAGTGTTTTTCTTCTCATATTAAAGGCGTGTCTTACTACATTAAAAAATAGGTCCTCATCCTCTACATCGTATTTTGAAGCTCTTAAATCCATCCTTATTACACTTGATTCAACCTTTGGAGGTGGTACAAAACAATTTCTTGATACTTTACATACTTTATGTACATCACAGTAGTATTGGACTAATATGGAAAGTGAACCATATTCCTTTGTATTAGGTTTTGCAACTATTCTATCTGCAACTTCCTTTTGAATCATAACTACAATTGATTTTAATGGGAGTTTCTCCATAAGAACCTTTGTTAATATAGGCGTTGTAACATAATAGGGTAAATTTGCCACAAGCTTTATATTTTCTAATCCCTCTTCCTCTATAAGCTTGTTAAAATCAACCTTCAATGCATCATTATGTATTATTTTTATATTTTCAAAGTTTCCCAAGGTTTCATTTAATATAGGAATTAAAGTATCATCTATTTCAACTGCTATAACCTTTTTACATCTTCTTGCCATTTCCTGAGTTAAAACACCAATACCAGGGCCTATCTCAATTGCTGTACTGTTTTCATCAAGTTCTGCACAATCAACTATTTTATTTAGTATATTTTGGTCTATTAAAAAGTTTTGACCTAAACTTTTACTAAATTTAAACTCAAAATGTTTTACTATATCTTTAGTTTTTGAAGCAAGACTCATTCTTTTCCCTCCTTTGCCATATCTACTGCCCTTTCAAAATCATCTCTTTTTATACCATATCTATTTAATCTATTAAGAAACTGTTTTGCATTTCCATAGCCTATTCCTAATATTTTTCCTACTTCATCTCTTAGTTCTGATGCATTTTCTGTATCAACAAGCCCGTATCTTATCATATCATCCATAGTAAACTCAATTTTAGGATTTTCGACCTCTGTTTGAACTTTATTTAATGCTTCCCTTATACTCTCTATACTTGCATTTTCAACTCCAATATCTCCATTTTTTAATGCTCTATCTTTTGGCATATATGCGTGCTTACATCCCTTTACCTTTTCTGAAATAGTCCGTCTTATTTTTTCTCCTGCATAGTCGGGGTCAGTAAATATTATAACTCCTCTTGTTTTTTGTGCCTCTCTTATCCTTTCTATTGTTTTTTCTGTAATTCCAAAACCACTTGTAACTATAACATCCGCATCTACTGCCTGTTTTACTTTTATTAAATCATCTCTTCCTTCTACAACTATAACCTCTTTTATCAAATTAAACACCTCTTTTATTATACTTCTACACAACCTAATAATTATACAAAAAAATAAGGTGGAAATCCACCTTATTTTAAAACATAAACATCAACATATCTTACTCCCCAGGTTCTGTATTCACAGCTTCCTGGATTAAAATAAAGGTCTATTTTTTTACCCTTAATTGCACCACCTGTGTCCTCTGCTATTGCAAATCCATAGCCAGGAATATATAGTTTTGTTCCAAGTGGTATTACATCTGGGTCAACTGCAACTGTACTGTATCCATCTTCATCTCTTCTTGCTATTGTACCTGTTGCAGTTCTTCCAAATCCAGGACTCCCAGGCATCTTACCTGTATCTTCATAGCTTGAAGTATAACAGGTTGCTCTCATTCTGAACTTTTGAACATAGAATATTTTGCTTTCACCTCTTGATATCCAAGCAAGTGTTCCGTATGCTATAACCTTATTTACTGGAGCCTTTTTTACATTTTGTGCTACAACTTGTCGTGCAATCTCTTTTCCATCTTCATATACTACCTTTGTTACGATTTCCTTCTCTCCATCTTGACCATCTTGAAGAACTTCGGTTGTCCCTTTTGCAAGGTTATTATTTGCCTTCCTTACTATAGTATAAGGAATTCTCTCTGTTTTTGTTATAAGCTTTTCTTCTACCCTTGTTATTTTTATATTGGTTCCTTGTTCTATTTTAGATGTTAAAGATGGAGATACTTTGTCCTTTTCATTTAGAACAATTCCTTCTTCTTGTAGTACGTCTTCTACCTTGTCTTGAGCAGTTTTTATTGTTATTACCTTACCATCAACCTGAATGGTAACAGGAACTGCTCTTTTTATATTTATAACCATGTCATTTTCTACTTTACTGTCCAGCCCAGGTGCAACTCTATCCTTGTCTCCTACATTAACATTACAAGATACTAAGACATCCTTAACCTTTGCCTCGAAAGTAGCTACCTTAACTACTTCTTTTCCATCTACTATTGTTACTGTTTTTTCTGATTGAACATAAAGAATTAAAAAGGCAACTACACAGGCGGTTACAATGCCTAAAAACCTGGGATTTCCTAATATCCTAGTCTTTACCTTAGAGGTCATTTTGCTCATATTAACACCTCCTTATCGGGACCAGGGACAACTATCACATTATACACATTTCGACATAATTTGTCAAATCCCCAGCTTCCCAAGCTGGAAAACCTAAAATGCCTATACTTGGCATATATTATATAAAAAATTATAAACAAAAATGATTGCATTTATACACTCTTTTCCCAGCACGGAGGCAACTTGTTAATATTATATACAAAAATTGCAAAAAATAAAACCCAAAAATTCACTTTTCTTTATTTTTTACAAAAAATTAATTTAAGGGCTTATAGATTAAAAGCCCTTAAACCGTTGTTATATGTGGTTTTTTCAACTTCTTTATAATCAAGTCCTTTTATCTTTGCAATTTTATCTATTACATAAATTAAATATGAAGAGTCATTTCTTATTCCTCTATGAGGTTCTGGTGCCATATAGGGGCAATCAGTTTCAACTAATATATATTCAAGAGGTATGTTTTGTACGACTTCTATAGTTTTTTTAGCATTTTTAAAAGTAACAACACCAGTAAATCCTAAGAAATATCCTAATTTTACTACCTCTTTTGCAAATTCGTAGCTTCCTGAATAGCAATGCAAAACTCCTGTAACTCCCTTAAACTCCTTAATTATCTTTAGGATATCCTCGTGGGCATCTCTATCGTGAATTACAACTGGTTTGTTTAACTGTTTTGCTAAATCCATCTGCTCTCTAAATAATATCTTTTGTTTTTCCCTATCGTGGGGATAGTAATAGTCAAGCCCAATTTCTCCAACTGCAACAATCTTGTTCTTTGAAAGTAAATCTCCAATAATGTTTAAATCATTTTTCTTTTCTGCCTCGTGAGGATGAAGTCCAACTGCACCATAGAAAAAGTCATATTTTTGTGCAAGCTCTACCGTATTAAAACAACCTTCCATACTTGCACCACAGTTTAACACAAGTCCAATACCTGCTTTTTTAAGCTTTTCTATAACTTCTTCCCTATCTTCATTAAAAGCTTCATCATCGTAGTGTGCGTGAGTATCGAATATCAAACTATCACTCCTTACTTAACTTGTGCACCAGCTTCTATATCACCATCAACTGTTGCAAGAACAAGCTTTTCCTTATCTGAAGTTGAAGCTGCTAAAATCATTCCATAGGAGTCTACTCCTCTTAGTTTTACAGGCTTTAGGTTTGCAACAAGTATTACACTTTTTCCAATAAGTTCTTCTGGTGTAAAGTGTTTTGCAATACCTGAAACAACCTGTCTTTGTTCACCACCTAAATCAACCTTTAATTTTAGAAGTTTATCTGCTCCCTCTATTTTTTCACACTCTAAAACCTTTGCAACTCTTAAATCTATTTTTGAGAAATCGTCTATTGTAATTTCACTCTTTATAGGTTCCATCTTCTTTTCCTCCTTCTTTTCTTCCTTCTTATTTAGTTTTTCAAGTTCCTCAAGCTTCTTTTCAACATCTATTCTTGGGAATAGAAGCTCTCCTCTTTTTACCCTTGTTCCGTTTTTAATATTTCCAAATGTCTTAATAGAATCCCAAGTTAAATCCTCAAAATTAAATTGGTCTTTAATCTTTTCTGCTGTACTTGGCATAAATGGCTGTAATAGTGTAGTAACAAATCTTATTGATTCTGATAAGTTGTATAGAACTTCCTTTAGTCTATCCTTGCTGTTTTCATCCTTTGCAAGCACCCAAGGCATAGTTTCGTCTATGTATTTATTTGCCCTTGAGATTAGTTTCCATATTTCATCCATTGCATCACTTATTCTGTATTTATTCATTAATTCTTCAACTTTTCTTGGAGTATCTATTGCAAGAGCCTTTAATTCATCATCATATTGTCCTTCTTGTCCTCTTGATACTTCTCCATCAAAGTACTTTTCAACCATCGTTAATGTTCTTGATACAAGGTTTCCAAGGTCATTTGCAAGATCAGAGTTTATTCTCTTTATAAACATTTCATTTGTAAATTGACCATCCTGACCAAATGGTATTTCTCTTAAAAGATAGTATCTTACTGCATCAACACCAAAATGTTCTGTAAGAACAACAGGGTCTACAACATTTCCTTTAGACTTTGACATCTTTCCTCCATCTACAAGAAGCCAACCGTGTCCAAAAACCTGCTTTGGAAGAGGTAGATCAAGTGCCATAAGCATAATAGGCCAAATTATTGTGTGGAATCTTATTATATCCTTTCCAACAAGATGTACATCTGCTGGCCAGTATTTTTTGTATAATGTATCATCTTCGCTTCCATATCCTAATGCAGTAATATAGTTGGCAAGTGCATCTATCCAAACATATACAACGTGCTTTGGATCAAACTCTACAGGTACTCCCCAAGTAAAGGATGTTCTTGAAACACATAAATCTTCAAGCCCTGGTTTTAGGAAGTTATTTATCATTTCATTTTTTCTACTTTCAGGTTGTATAAATTCTGGATGTTCTTCAATGTATTTTAGAAGTCTATCTTGATATTTAGATAACTTAAAGAAATATGCCTCTTCCTTTGTCCATTCTACATCTCTTCCACAGTCTGGACACTTACCATCCTTTAATTGCGTCTCTGTAAAGAAGGATTCACAAGGAGTACAATACCATCCCTCATAATATCCCTTATATATATCTCCCTTATCGTATAGCTTTTTAAATATGTATTGAACTGCCTTTTCGTGATAATCATCTGTTGTTCTTATAAATTTGTCATAGGATATATTCATTGTCTTCCAAAGTTCCTTAATTGAAGCCACAATTTTATCAACGTATTCTTTTGGAGTAACACCATTTTTCTCTGCTATTCTTTGTATTTTTTGACCGTGTTCATCAGTTCCTGTTAAAAACATTACATCATATCCAGTTAACCTTTTAAATCTTGCCAGAGCGTCTGCTGCAACAGTTGTATAGGTATTACCTATGTGTAATTTATCACTTGGATAATAAATTGGGGTTGTGATATAAAATCTCTCTTTTCCCATATATCTCTCTCCTTTCTATTTTTCCCTTATGTATATTTACGTTTTAAAGAATTATATAAATTATTTTTATAAAAAAATAAACCTCACCCCATATAGGGGCGAGGTATCGCGGTACCACCCTACTTCGCCTTACGGCCTTAGTTTAGATAACGGCAATGCCGCAACAGCCTACATATCGACTGTTGTGCTCCAGAGCCATCTTCACATAATCCTATGCCGCTGGCTTTCACCTACCCCAGCTCTCTTTTGACACGGTATTATGCTACTCTCTCCTTCAAAGCATTTAACATTATTAAGACTAATGTACAAAATTTGAGAGTTTTTGTCAAGACCAGAAAGACAGTATCCTGTTTATCACTAATAAAAATTTGTTTTGCTTATATACCTCAATCCTATAGGAATGTCCCATAACATCATCTTTACCAATAGATTTGACAACTATTTCGTCCATACCATCTCCATCTATATCACAAACTTCTTCAACTATCCTTACCATATAGAAATACCTTCTTGCAGGTCTTTTCCCAAAATTATATTTTGTTTTAAAATTAGTATCCAAAACTTCAAAGGTTTGAATATTTCCTACCTTAAACATCATATTGTTTCGTCCGATGTTGTTTATCAAGTATCCACCATTAAATTTAAATATATTTGTTATATCCTTCTTTTTAATTTGTTTTTTATACCTATATTTAAACTGACCTTCTTTAAAATCGTATTTATATATATTGGTTTTATTTTCACCCTTTGATAAAACAATTATTCCATCTTCTATCATAAAGGCAGATGGCAATATATCCTCTCCAATTTTCCCAAAAAACATTAAAATAAGCTCTCCTTTATTTAGCTTATATATTTCAATATCTGCATTTCTATTCAAAGTCACTATTTCTTCTAATCCATCTTTGTCTAAATCTCCTGTTTTTATGTTTACAACATCTCTATTTTTTATATTAGTTTTTGCATATACGTCTCCCCAATTTGAAAATATAACAAGCTCTCCCTTTGGAGTTACTGCACAAAAGTTACTTTCACCTTTATAATTTATGCTTTCTATAAACTGTATAGGAAAGTCAACTTTAAATTTAAACTCACCAATAATTTCATCTCCATTTTTATTTAACCTATATACTTCTGTATATTTTAACTTATTCGAGATCCTATATATTACCTTTTTTCCTCCTTCATCAATTATTGCAGTATATCTTCGTCCCACAGTTTTAAGATAGAGTTCCTCTTGAGATAAACTTAATAGATTATCTCCCTGAAAACTTTGAAAATAGTCATCTGATATGGCATATTTATTAAGTCCAAATTGTCCAATTTCGTCTAATATAAATCTTGAGGTACCCCTTAACAATGAAGCTATTAATAAAAAATAAGAAATATATAGTATAATTTTATTTGCACCTATTTCTTCTATATCTTTATCCACATAGTCCACATAAACACCTGAGGATATATCGTGAAAAGTTCTAAGCTTTTTATCAAACAGTGCATATATATAACCTATATAAAAAAAGCTTGATGCTATTCTAAATATTTCTCTCTTTAGAGCTATTTTAAAGGAAAAATTTGAAAGTCTAATTTTTAAAAGCATCATTCCTAATGTCTGCCCATATTTAGCCTGCATAAATACCCTATATATAAACAAAGCTAAAAGAGCTAAAATATATGAATACGCACCAATTTCTGATAATATCAAATAAACAATAATAAATACTACCCAATCTATTAAAAAAGCAGCAGAGCGGGAAACAATAAGTAATAGTCTTTCCATAATAACACCTCATACTTATTTTTTCCCGCTTCTTTATTTTTTACGCTTCTTTGTATATAACCCTATTTCTTCCTGACTTTTTAGCATTATATAGGGCTTCATCTGCTAAATCTATTGAATAGTCTATGTTATTTTTATATTTTGTAACACCTATACTTATTGTAAACTTTATATTCAAATTATCTTCTTGGTATGTGAAGGATTCTACCTTTTTTCTAAGTCTTTCAGCAATGTTTAAAGCATCCTTTTTATCTACACCTGAAATTACTAATAGGAATTCTTCACCACCAAATCTTATTGCATAGTCTCCCTCTCTTATGCTCTGTTTTAAAATATTTGCTAATGCCCTTAATACTTTATCCCCAACCATATGACCGTAGGTATCATTTATCCTTTTGAAATAATCAATATCTGCCATCATAAAATATGCATCAACATTATCCTCTTGAAGTTTAGAAGATAGCTGTTCTACTAAAAACCTTTTGTTATATAAACCTGTTAATGCATCCATATTAGCCTTATCGTTTAAGTCAGTTTTATCTTTATTAAGCCTCTCAATTATTTCATTAAATTTATTTTTAAACACTTCAACTTCTACTATATTGTCAAGCATACTATCGGCACTTTTTATTCTTGTTAAAGTTGTTATGCTGACTATTACCCTATTTATATATTTATTTATAGATTCAGAAATTATATAGGCAAAAACTATTGCCATAACAACAGTTAAAAAGAAATAAAGTGCAACCTTTTTAAATAGGTCATTTAAAAATTCATTTCTTATATCTTCTCTATCTATCGTAACAATCATATTAAAATCCGTGTTTTTTATTTGTTCCCTTATATCTTCTATATATTTTTCATCCTTTTGCGACATCTCAAATAGATTTTTACCAAAACTATCCTGTATAACTATATTCCCTAATCCAACCAAATTATAATCCTTTAAAACATAATCAAACTTCTTTGAATTTATATATCCAACAACTACACCATATCTTCCATCTTCTCTGTAGGGAGCTGAAAAAGCTACATAATCTACTCCATCCTCTTCAATCACTGTACAAAAACTTCCATTATCAAATAAAAGCCTCTCTTTTATATTTAAACTTTCATATTTCTTATATAAAGTATAATTCCTCTTTACTTCTATCATCCATCCATTTTTATCTATATATTTAATTTTTGTATATTCGTCTCTTGTTAATAAAAATCTTCTCAAAACTCCTTCAATCTCTTCTTTTTTATAGGTCTTAAGGTTATCTGAATTTGCAAGAAGTCTCATATCGTTTATATTCATTTCCACAAAAGCTTCAAGATATCTCTTATTCCTATTTAATATCTCTACTATATTTTTTTCATCATTTTCTGTAAAAGTATTGGTTACTGATAAAAGAAAAGTAGATGAAAACATAATTAGCGGAAGTATTGAAATCGCTAATAAAAACATCGTTATAACTGCCTTTAATCTTTTAAACATTTTAACCCACCCTTAACCTTTGTTAATATATATAAAAAACTTATTGATTTGGGTCTTTAATTTGCTAAATTCATAAACTTTATAAAAGAAAATGTTTTTGCCTTTTATTCTATCTTTATTTTCTACAGCTTCTATTATCTCCTCCATTGCCTCTTGTACCTGATTTGCTATATAGTTTGCAATTGGTATTATAGATATAATTATAAATATTAAAAATACAATTATTTTTAATAGTATATTTTTATAGAGTATGTCCTTAAAATACTGATTGTTTATATCAGCAACTAAAGTCCAGTCTGAATTTTCTATTGGCAACTTTATTTCTGCATTTTGATTAAAATTCTTATCTGCTTTTTTAATTAGAAACTTGTCTCTGCTGTCCATTATATAAATCTCTGCAATTGCGTCTAAATTAATGTTATTAGTAAAAAAATCTACTGTATCCGTTGGCATATAAGCAATACAAGTTGCATAAACCTCCTGACCTATTAAAAAGTTTGAGGCAAAGCACATATAAGCTTTGTTGTCCTCTTCGTTTGTGTAAAAGGCAATATCTCCGTGTTCAAGTGCATATTTATCAAAATAATCAAGCTGTGCCTTTTTGTATTCTCTAATCCTTCCACTTCTATGAACCTCTAAGACTTCACCATTCTTTTTTATAAATTTCATCTTTTCAAAATCATCTCTTACCTTCATTACTCTTTCAAATACATCTATTATCTCTTCTCTCTTTAGCGTTTTTACATTATCTGATGTTGCAACTAATTTAACATCTTTAATATTAACCTCTACAAACCTCTCAATATACCTTTTTTCCTTCTCAAGTACAGATTGTATATTTCTTTTATCATTAGATATAAAAAAGTTAAAAGTATTATCAAAAAACAAAAACGCAAAAGTTAAAAGAGGCAACAGAGATGATATCATTATCAACATTATTATAAAAAACCTAATACTTTTTTTCATATATAGCTCTCCTCATATCACCTTTGTTTATTTATATTATATCAACAATTTGTCAAAAAAACATTAAAGTTGTCGTAAAATTTTAAAATATGACTTATATTTTTATAATAAATACATAAAGCCCCATAAACGAGTTTAAGCATATATAGCAATCATAAGTAAATATATGCTTTAAATTCATTATGGGGCCAAAAATTATAAGTGATATGGATGCCAGTATTAAGTTTTTACTACCACCTTTTTCTCCCATCTACCTGTTCTATAATAAATGTAGTTTAGAGTACTTCCTGCAACCCAGCCTATGCCTATGGACCACCAAACCCCCTCAATTCCAATTCTACTTGAAAGATACTGTGCAAGGGGTACTCTTATTCCCCAAAGTGCAATTAAGCTTGTTATCATTGGTACCATTGTATCTCCCGAACCTCTTACTACTCCCGATACTATAAACATAAAGGCAAATGTAAAATAGAACATACCAACTATTTTTAAATAATCTACTCCAAAAGCAACTACTTCTTTTTTTGAATTAAATATGCATATAAGAGGTCTTGCAAATATTATTGCAAGGGATGCAATTATGATAGAGAGCAAAACCCCTATTAAAAGTGTACCTCTAAATCCCTTTACAACTCTATCCTTTTTATTTGCACCCAAATTTTGTCCAGTAAAGGAGGATACAGCTGCACTTAAACTCATTATAGGCATAGACATAAATGAGTCTATTCTACCTGCTGCACCAAAGGCAGCCATTGCATCTACTCCAAAGACATTAATGATTGAATTTAAAAATACCATAGCTAATGACACCAAAGTCTGCTGTACTCCCATTGGTATTCCTATCTTAATTATTTTTTTCAATATCTCCTTATCCGACTTTATATTATCTAATCTAATTTTAAATAGTTCGTGCTTTTTGTTTATGTAATTCACACTAAATATAAAGGATACAGCCTGTGCTATAACTGTTGCAACAGCAGCTCCAACAACTCCAAGTTTAAATACAAAAATAAATACAGGATCAAGTATTATATTTATAACTGTTGCTATCATAAGAAAATATAGAGGTGTCTTTGAATCCCCCATACCTCTTAATATTGCTGCAACTCCATTATATCCAAACATAAATACCATACCTAAAAACATTATTATAAGGTATTTATTTGCCTCATTTAAGATTGCTTTTGGTGTATTAATTAAGATTAACACTGGCTTTGAAACCACTACTCCTAAAATAGTAACTACCGCCGAAGATATTAATAAAAAATATAAGGTAGTATTTATTGATTTTTTTACATTGTCGTAGTCCTTGGCACCAAAGTATTGGGATATAATAATACTGCTTCCCATAGTTACTCCCATAATTAATGAAATAAGCATAAATAAAATTGGAAAACTAACTGTTACGGCAGCAAGTCCCTTTTCTCCAACACCCTTACCTACCCAAATACTATCAACAGTATTGTATAGAGTTTGAAGAAGATTACCTAAAAGCATTGGTATTGCAAAGTATACTATTTGTTTTATTTCATTTCCCTTTGTTAAATCCCTCACTTTATCTCCTCCTTTGTACCTTTATATTATATATCAAAATATTAAGTTGATGTAATATTAAATATAAACAATTAGTTCTAATTACCGAAATATCCATATAAAGTTACAAACTATAATGCAGCTTAATATATGTGCAATTAGAGCTACTATCAAAGCGTGTCTTATTTTTTTTACACCTATGCTTCCAAAGTATAAAGAAATTGTGTAAAATATAGTTTCACTTGAACCCATAATAAGTGCTGCAATAAACCCTTCTGTGGAATCAACTCCATAGGTCTTCATTATATCTGTCATAACCGATACAGCCCCACTTCCAGATAAGGGCTTTATTAAAATCATAGGAACTACACCCGAAGGTATGTTTAAAAAATTGTTTAGAGGTGTTAATAGTTTGATAAACAAATCAAGGGCACCTGAACGTCTAAATACATCTATTGCAAATATCATTGTCAAAAGAAAGGGAGCTATATTAAAAACAGTTTTAAATCCATCCTTTGCACCGTCAACAAAAACTTCATATACCTTAACACCCTTAACCATTGAATAAACAAGAACAAACAAAATAAAAACCGGAACAAAATATATAGAAATCATTTATACCACCTTCTAAAAATTGCTTCAAGAACTAATGCTATAAGTAGAGTTAAAATACTAACTGCTATTGTAGGACCTATTATACTTGATGGAGATGTTGAACCTAAATTAGCCCTTATTGATATTACTGTTGCTGGAATTAGCTGTATGCAAGCACTATTTATTATGATAAATTTAATCATATAATCTGATGCAGTATCCTTTTTACTGTTTATTTTCTGCATCTCTTCCATAGCTTTTATTCCAAAGGGAGTTGCTGCATTAGAAAGCCCAAGCATATTACTTGCAAGATTCATTACTATAAAATAGAGTGCTTTTTTGTTTTTATTTTCAAGTTGTGGGAAAAGAACCTTCATAGGAAGTCTCAATATCTCATAAAATAACTCTATAAGTCCTGATTTTTCACAGAGCTTCATTATACCAGACCATATAGCCATAATTCCAAGAAGGCTTATACAGAGCTTTACAGAGCTTTCTGCCGATTGTGCAATTATATTTGTAAAATCAACTGGGTTATAAAAAAAGCTAACCAATATACCTACTAAAATCATCAAAAACCATATAACATTAACCATTTTGTGCTCCTACAACTTATTCTCCTTAAAAATATATACGAAATTTAACAAAATTAGTATTTATTTTTATTGACAAAAATTTTGACTTATCTTAAAATTAACATAACATTAACCACCATTTACATAGACTATGCTAATATTTAATTAGAAACCTCAAAAATTTACGGGGGTGGTTTGGATGATTTTAAAGCCAATGGAAGTTAAGAATTTAAAGAGAGGAAAATGGATTGACGTTGAAGTATCAGACGGGGATGTGCGTGTACTTCGCAGAAATTACTGTGGAGTTTATGAGCTATTCCACAGAGATAATCCAAGAAAAATAGAGTACTTTGAAGACCTTCAACTTTTTAAGATTAGATATGGAACACTCATAAAAAAATTCCCACTCATTAACATATCAAAGCAAAGGCTTGAAATATACAAGGTAGCAGAGCATTTAGATTTATCATCACTTCTAAAATGGTTTTCCACATATGGTATGGTTAATTTAAAAAAGTCAATAAACATAGATGGAATTAAAATAGATTATTATCTATGGTCATCTGATGCAGATACTTGTAATTGTGAGTTCCAAATTGTTACAAGTAAAGATGGATATACCATAAACATATCTAAAGAACCTTATGAAAAGATTAAAAGAGCATCATAATGCTTAAAAATATAGTTTGTTTATAAGCATATAATAAACTTAATTACATTAAAAACCCCATAAAGGATTTTTGATTCCTTTAATGGGGCTTTTTTAGTTAATAATCTAATTAAAATATTTAATTCTTTAACTTGACTTATTATTTATCCCAAAGAAACTATAATACTTATTTATACTTTTTTATAAATTCAATCGCCTCTTCTCGTGAGCCTATTTTATTTCTAAATATTAGTTCATCTACCTTCTCTAATATTTCACCAACCTTTGGACCTTTAATGTTTAAGATACTACATACATCTTCACCAGAGACAAAGTTATTTTTCTTTTCCATATAATCATAGTATCTATCTATTAAATCTAATACAAATTCAAAATACTTATCACTCTCTCCATTTTCATCAAGAAGGCTTCTTGTAGCAAGAACATCATATAACGATGATATTAATACAGACGGTAAATTTGAACCAAAATCCTTTATTAACTTATAAAGAGCCTTGTCACTTACACCCTGCTTAAAGAGCCCAAGTATCCTCATATGACCTTTTATAACAGATTTAATCAATGCTGCCTTTGTGTTAGACATAGGTAGCCTTTTAAGTATTACATTGAATTCATCTATACCCGTCATATCGTGTCCTTTAAATGTTATCTTCCCATCCATATCCTTAAAGGCCTTTACCTTACCTATGTCGTGAAGAAACACAGCAAGCTTTAAAACTTCTAATCTTTTAGATGTTCCTATATTTTCCTCAAAATACTCTTTTATTTTATTTCCCCATTTAGTATCATATAGTTCCTCATATCTATCCTCAAGAAACTTAAGTGCAAGTGTTGAGTGGGTATAGGCATCAACAAGATGATATTTGCATTTTCCTATATTTTTCATCTCCTTCATAATAGGAAATATCATTTCTATGACACCCACGTCATCTAACATCTGTATATAATCATAGCTGTTTTTAAACTTTAATATTTTAAAAAGTTCATCAACTATTCTTTCACCCTTTATCTCCTCTATATATTCTACATCTCTCCTAAAGAGTCTTATGGTGTCATCTTCAATATTAAAGTTTAACTCACCCTTTAGCCTATATGCCCTTAAAATTCTTAAGGCATCATCTTTTATTATGTTCTCTGAGGTATGTCTTATTTTTTTATTATTAATATCCTCAATACCTCCAAGTACATCTATATATTCCTCTTTAACCAAATCATAGGCTACTGCATTTATGGTAAAATCCCTATTTTTTAAATCTTCCTCAATGTTTTGTCCCTTAAAATTTGAAAAATCAAATACAATCCCATCTATAACAACCCTATAGACATCATCGTGTAGTTTAATAAGTTTACCTTCTAACCTTTCACTTAAATATTCTGCAACCTCCCTATAACAGGAAGTTGCAAAATCATAATCCTTCACTTCTCTATTTATCAAGATATCCCTTACAGCACCACCAACCAAATATATAGGAATATCCTTTTCTCTACTGTACTGCTTTATTAAGTCTAAATTCATCACCATCATCTCCTACTTTCTGTCGTAGTATTCACCTAAAAATGCATTATTTTTTGTTATATATCCTTTTTTGGTTAATTCATCTAAGTAATGCTTTAAATCCTCTATATCCTTTATTTTTTCCCTATTTACCTTAGATAATATATTTAAATAATCAGTTGAATATATTGGCAAAAACTTTTCTATTTCTTGGTATACTTCCTCATACTTTTTATCTCTAAAACTTAAAAGTTCGTCAAATGGATTTTGAGTATGGCTGGTTGTTGTATGGGAGAGCCTTATTCTAACTGGAACAGTCCTTCCAAACAGTGCAGAGGATATAAAAACATCTCCACTTCTTAAATATGGTAGTCTTTTTGATTCTTCATTTGTTATATCAGTCTCTTCCTTTATAGTTGCAATATCCGATGCCCTTACTGTTCTAAACACAAGTTTTGTATTTAGCTGTGCTGTAACTGTTTCATCAAGAAGCGTTGGACGCTGTGTTGCAAGAATTAAAAACACTCCATATTTTCTACCTTCCTGTGCAATCTCCTTTATTATTGACTTTGAAGGAGTGTCGTATCCCTTTGGAGCAAAGTTATGGCTCTCATCAAAGGCTATAATAAATGGTGGGAAAAAGTCCTTCTGCTCGCCTCTTTGAACAGAATCTCTATAATCCCTTCTTTTGTGATAAATGTTTGAAATTAAATAGGTTGAAAATACGTTTAATAACTTAATAGGGCCTTGTACAACTGCAAGCTTACCATCCTTTAAGCACTTTTCTACCCTTGTTATATCATTTGTAAATATACCATCCTTATATAGCCTTTGAAGTCTCCAAAGTACTCCATTTACCGATTGAGGTGGTAAACTTCCAAACTCTCTATATACCTCAAGCATTTCATCAAATTTACTTGCATCCATATCTTCATCGCACTTTGCCTTTCTATCTAAAATCTTCTTTTCGCTACCTATCTCAAGTGCTTCCTTTAATAGAGACAATCTTCTTTCAAAGGTAAAGTATGTATCCTTATTTTTATGAACCTGCTCTATTACATTAGTCATTGAATCTGTCAATGTGCCTGCAGATGCTGCTCCAATTAAATTTATCAAGTCCCTCGTTGTTAAGTTATCAAATTTTACACCTACTGCCTTTCCTATCTCTAAACATTCAAACCTATCTATAAAATCGTATTGATATCTGCTATCTATATCCTTTTGATTATCTCTAAAATTCATTTCAAAATGAGGGTCAAGAACAACCGTTGGTATGTTTTTCTTCATTAGTTCCTCTAATATAACCCTAAGTCCAAAGGACTTACCTGAACCTGAACCTCCAAATATACCTATATGAGGGTACTGTTGCATTGAGGCTATGTCAAATATGAAGGGAACGCCGTTTTGATTAATGATTTTTCCATCTTGATATAGTAAAAATCTATCCTTTAGTTCATCCTCCATTGTATCGTAGAGCTCCTCAGAACTTTTAATAACTCCAAGTACAAGTCCTGATTCAAGTTTTGATTTTAAAAGAAGATCCTTAACCTCATCAAACTTTGGTACTCTAACCTCAGAACCTACTTGTATTGGATATTCTGCCTCTACCATAAGCCTTACCTTTGCAATATAAAGGGTGTTTTCATCTATACTGTATCCAAGTGACTTTAATGAGGCAATTACACTTTTATCCACAAAATCCCCATTTATATCAAGTGGAATAAATCTATTGTAGGCACTTGTCTCTACAACTTCTCCTCTTAAAAGCCCCTGTCTTTCATCATTTATAACAAGTATTTGATTTATTTTAAAGGGCACTTTATCTGAAACAACAAATACCTCCTGTTGATTAGTAATTCCTACAACCTGCATAATTAATACCCCCTTTTGTTTCTCTTAGGATTAAAATAGACTTCTACAACTTCTTTATCTAAGTAACCATCTATTAGAGCCTTTAACTTTTCATCTGTTATTTTTGTTTCTACATCAACTAAATCAATTATATAAGGAATTCCTCTTGATTTACTGAAGGTTAGAGAATATATTAGACTTAATATACTGTCTGAAAAGGCCTCCTGTTCCTTTAAAAAATCAATTCCTATAACCTGTGGGTCATCGGAAAACCTTGCATAAAAACTTTTTATACCACTATCCTTCTTACTTGTTTTTATTTCTTTTTTTAAATACATATACTCTCCTATATTTAACAAATTAAAAAGTACCTCTCTGTCATATAAAATGTCCTCATCAAGTTGTCCATCTTTTTTGAGTATCTCACCAATATCCTTAGTTTTTACTTCTTCTGTTATTCCAACAATTACTTTATTCTTATATAGAGCTGAATTTTTTAGTTCATCCCACTCATAGGGACAATCTATTTTATAATGTAGTAGAGAGCCATCCATAAATATGATATTTGATTCGCAATTATTTATAGCATCCATTGCTGCCTTAATTTCCATTTTAGACATTGTTGCTCTTCTTTTTATTGCATCCTCATCTTGAGTCATATTTTCCTCTAATAAGGGTGTATAGATATCTTCATATTCTGCCTTATATCCCTTTGTACATAGTGCAACAGCTCTAATTAATGAGATGTAATGGGGATATAATCCTCCAAAATTGTTTATACTTCCATCCACAGCAACTACACCCTTGTCACAGGAAACAGCTCTTAATTCATATTCATTTAATTTATTGGCTCTTTTGATATTTGCTATGTCATTTTTTACAAGATAATCCTTTATCTTATTTCTATTTAATCCTTTATTTTTATCCTTTAAAATAGCATTTAAACTTTCTAACTTATTTTTTAAATCATCAAACATTTTATTCACCTCTTAAAATATTCTACACTAAATTCATAATATTTGAAATAAGGGACAAAATAAAGGTAAGAGCTTACCAAATTGTTAATTAAATTATTTTATTAAATTAATTAGAAAATTTAAGTTAAAGTTATTGACTTTTAATGGTAACTTTGTTATTATCTAATTAAGAAATGTCGAAGATTGTTGAAGGAGGTAGTACATATGAAGTCCACAGGAGTAGTTAGAAGAGTAGACGAACTTGGTAGAGTAGTTATTCCAATCGAGCTTAGAAGAACGCTTGACATAGCTGAAAAGGACGCACTTGAAATCTATGTTGATGGAGAAATGATAATCCTTAAGAAGTATCAACCAGCTTGCATATTCTGCGGAGATGCAAGAGACGTTGTTAACTTCAAGGGAAAGAACATCTGCAAAAACTGCTTATCAGAAATAAAGGCTGAATAACAAATAAAACAACACCCAGATAGTTTGAAAATTTGTAAAATATAATCTGGGTGTTATTTTTTTATTTAAAATACTCTGTAAGAAAACTTTCTACTTTGCTTATAAATATTTCTGCATTTTTTAACTGTTCTTCTGCATCTTCTTTGGGAGCTATATAAAAATCATCATAATCTGATTTTTCCCTAATTTTATAAGCAGATGTAATAATAGAATAAATCTCTTTATCAAATTTCCCAGTATGTATAAAATATTGATTAAAATGAGCAATAACTCCAGAATGTTTTTTAGAATCAAATTCATCTAACGAATTAACCGCTCTTATCGCATGAAATATTGAATAATAAGATCTATTAATAGAAGCCTTAAATAAACCATTATCTAAATTAACTTTAGCAGACTTCAAATCTTCTTTTGCTTTTTCTAATCTATACATAGCAAGAGTTTTTATTTTATCTTGAATATAAAATTACTCCTTCATTTAATATATTTTTGTAGAAAGGTAATACATTACACCAACTAATAAATTTTTCATAGCTTAAATCTATCAATGAAATAACCTTCATATACTTATAACTTATTTCAGAAATAATTTCATTTAATCTTTTCTCATACATTCTTATTTCCTGTTCATCAATATCTAAAATTACAGCTACATCTATGTCTGATTCTTCATCTTCAGTTCCCTTTGCATAGGAACCATATAGGACAATCTCCTTAATTTTATCCCCATATAAATCTTTAAGATAACTTATCAATTCATCTAACATATTGACTATAGTTGAATTCATTAAATCCAACCCCTTTTGTTAATATTTGTTTTATTATATCATATTTTCCTGATTTTAATCAAACATTTCAATGGTATACTTATAAACCTCTGACTTTTTAAGACCTCTTTCCTTTGCTACCTTTTTAATAGCATCCTTTTTACTCATTCCTTCATCAATATATTTTTGTATATGTTCACTTATATCTATTTCACTAAATTCCTGTTTTTTCTCTTCTTCTATTTCCTCTTTACTTTTTCCCTCTAAAACTAATACATACTCTCCCTTAGGTTCTTTTTCTTTATAAACTTCTATAGCTTCTGATAAAGTTAATCTTTGTATCTCCTCATATCTTTTTGTAAGCTCTCTACAGATAGATATTTTTCTATCCCCAAAATACTCATATAAATCATTCAAAGTCTTTATAAGTCTATGTGGTGCCTCATAAAATATTATAGTGCGTGTTTCGTTTTTTAGTTCCTCAAGTCTCTCTCTTCTTTGTTTGCCTTCCCTTTCTAAGAAACCTTCAAAAACGAATCTTCTTGTACAAAGTCCTGAAACTACAAGAGCATATAAAAAGGCAGAGGCACCTGGAACGTGAACAATATTTATGTAATTTTCAATAGCAAGTTTAACTAAGTCCTCACCGGGATCTGAAATACCTGGTGTTCCTGCATCTGTAACAAGAGCTACACTCTCACCATCTAATAATCTATTTATAATTTTAGGACCCATTTCATATTTATTATGCTCGTGGTAGCTCACAAGTGGTTTTTTTATTTCAAAATGATTTAATAGTTTTAATGTTTGTCTTGTATCCTCTGCTGCTATAAAATCAACTTCTTTTAGTGTGTTTATAGCTCTAAAGGTTATATCATCAAGATTACCAATTGGAGTCGCAACTAAATATAGTGTCCCAGCCATACTTAACACCTTCCATAAATTTTTAAAATTTCTTGTGTATATGTTCCATCATCATTATATACATAAAGAGGTTCTTCAATCTTTAGAAAATCTCCTCCACACTTTACAGATTCAATTAAAACCATAGTTGGTGCTTTATTCACCTTTGGATGAACAAACCTAATCCTCTTTGGTGTAAACTTATTATTATTTAATGCAAGTATTATATCCTTTAGCCTCTCTGGCCTGTGTATCATATAAAAGCGTCCTCCACCCTTAAGAAGTCTTGAGGCAGAAAAACAAAGTTCATCTATATTTATTAAAATCTCGTGTCTTGAGATTGCCTTTGTATCAGACATATTTAATATACCTGATTTACCCTTTTTATAGGGTGGATTTGAGATAACAACATCGTATTCATTTATTCCAATATGATTATAACAGTCCTTTATGTCTCCTTCAAAAATCCTTATCCTTTCACTTAATCCGTTTAATTCTACACTCCTTCTTGCCATATCCGCAACATCATTTTGTATTTCTACTCCAACAATCTCTTTTGGTTCATATTTGCCATATACAAGAAGGGGTATTATACCTGTTCCTGTGCCTAAATCAACTACCTTATCCTTTTTCCTAACTACCGCATAGGATGACAATAATACTGCATCAATTCCAAAACAAAAATAGCTTGGATTTTGAATTATCTTTAGTCCCTTTAATTCTAAATCATCCAATCTTTCACCAGTCTTTAGCATATGTCCTCCTTCTATTTTAGTGCTTCAATATAATTTTTCAAATCCCTCTTTTCCATAAATCCCATATGAATAGTTTCAATATTAAACTCCTTATCTATTATAACAGTTGTAGGTATTCCTGTCACACGGTATAATCCTGCAACCTCTGTTTTTTCATCTAAAAGTGGCTTTATAGTATAGTTTCTTTCCTTTAAGAAGGCTTCAACTGTCTTTTTATCTTCTCCTATGTTTAAAAATACAAAAACTACATTACTATCATTCTTATACTCATCCACTAACTGAATAAAACCTGGAAATTCCGCCTTACAAGGAGGACACCAAGTTGCAAAGAAGTTTAATATTATTGTTTTGCCTTTATAATCTGATAGTTTTATTTCTTCACCATCAATATTTTTTAATGTAAAATCTATTGCCTTATCATTTGCCACAACATTTTCTTCTTTTTGTTCTGTTTGATTTGTCTCATTTTTATTCTTTGATGTTTGTGGATTTATTGAACAACCTGATAAAAGTAATATACTAATCACCAAAATAATTGACACTACCTTCTTCATTTTAAAAACCTCCTAAAATATTTGTTAAAATATATAATTTTCCTGTAAATAATAAAATACCAGTTAATATTAATATTACCCCTGCAACTATTTTAATTACATTGGATTTTTGCATAATAAACCTTGAAAAGGCTCTGGATTTGTTTATAAAGATTGAAAAAAACAAAAATGGTATCAAAAGTCCAAATGAATAAATTAGTAAATAGTATGCTCCTATAAAACTTGATTGCCTACTAACTGCAAGCATAAGAACACTTGATAATATTGGGCTAATGCAGGGAGTCCATCCAAGCGATAGACTTACTCCAAGTAATAAGGAGGATATTATGCTACCCTTTTTAATTTGTAAATCCATTTTAACTTCTCTGTTTAAAAAGTCTAATTTGATTACTCTTAGATAAAAAAGTCCCATAATTACTATAAATAAACCTAAAATTTTGTTAAGCAGTTGCCTATTTATCATTAAAAATCTTCCTATGCTTCCCGATAGTGCACCAAGACTTGTAAACATTAAAGTAAAACCAATAATAAAGGCTATTGTATTAATAATAGTGTTTTTCTTATTTGCTGCCTCACCTGTTATATAGCTTAAGTAAATTGGTATTAGGGGTAAAAAACATGGAGATAAAAAGGATAAAATCCCTTGTGTAAATACCAATATAGTTGATAACCTTTCCATACAACACCTCCAATAAAGTTTTTAATATACCCTTATATGGTATATCTATATATTATCATATTTATATTTTTTTATCTATATTCATTTTTATTAGAAGTTTCTTCTAATAGTGCAAAAGTGGCAGGTATTTTTAATACCTGCCACAAATTTTTATAAAAATAAGTTATGAGTGATATGAATGCCAATATAAAAAGGCCTTGTTAGGCCTTTTTACTATGTAGATTATTCTTGAACTGGAGCTCCTACTGGGCAAACATTAGCACAGTTTCCGCAGTCGATGCAAGCATCTGCATCAATAACGTAGATTGAATCTCCTTGGCTTATGCAGTTAACTGGACATTCTGATGCACAAGCTCCACAGTTTACGCAAGCGTCAGTAATCTTGTATGCCATAAGTTTCACCTCCTGAAAACTTCTAAAGTTATTTTATCACGTTTTTTTAAATCTGAAAAGTATTACTTAGGGAAATTATAGCCATTATTCCTCTAAAAGGCTGTTAATATCTACATCAGATTCCTCTAATTCCTCAATTTCTGACTTTATTTCATCGTCTGATATCTCTCTATGCTCATATTGTCCCTCGATTAGTTCAATATTATGTACAGAATATGTTTTTATTTCAATATCATCTGGAGTTTTAAGCTTAACCTTTACACTTTCTCTTATTATGCTATTTTCCATAACTTCTCCTTCTCCATCAGGAGTTCTAACTATTGAACCTACAACAGGAGTTATTTTTCTTATCTCCTCATAGGTCTGCTGTTCATAGTTTAAACAGCACATAAGTCTTCCGCATACTCCAGATATCTTTGAAGGATTTAAAGATAAGTTTTGTTCCTTTGCCATTTTTATTGAAACAGGTTCAAACTCACCTAAAAAAGTTGAACAGCACATAGGCCTTCCACAAGGTCCAAGGCCTCCAACCATCTTTGACTCATCCCTTACACCTATTTGCCTTAGCTCTATTCTTGTTCTAAATATTGCAGCTAAATCTTTTACAAGTTCTCTAAAATCTATTCTTCCATCTGCAACAAAGTAGAATATAACCTTGTTGTTGTCAAAGGTATATTCAACATCTATAAGCTTCATTGGAAGACCATGTTCTTGTATTTTCTTTAGGCATATTTGAAACGCATCCTCTTCCTTTGCCTTATTCTGAAGATTTTTTAGTTTATCCTCCTCTGTTGCAACTCTAATTACCTTCTTTAGGGGTGCAACTATTTCATCCTCTGTTACTTCCTTTTTTCCAATAACAACCTCTCCAAACTCTATTCCTCTTGCTGTTTCAACTATAGCATAATCTCCTTTATTTATATCAAGTCCATCTGGGTCAAAGTAATAAATTTTACCTGCCCTCTTAAATCTTATGCCAACTACAGTAACCATATTAAACCTCCTGTAAATCTAAAAGTAGCACCGTTATAGCCATTTGAAAATTAGCGTTTTTATCTATATTTCCCTTTGCATTTAAAAATAGTTCTAAGAATTTATTTAGTCTCTCATACGAAAAAACACCACTTAAATTTCTTATTAAGTCTATTTTATCTATATTCAAACAATAATCTTCCCTTAGAGTATTTTTAAATACTGAAATATCCCTAAGAAGAGTTATTATTATATCAAAAACAGAGTCTATATTAGCTTTATTTTCTGTAAAAAAATCCTCTATCTTTATGAAATCTAAACTATTAAACTGAGCCATCTTTATAAACATATTAATTGTCTCATCCCTTAAAATTTGATATCTGCTATCAAGCATTTTAAGGGCATTTCCTATAATACCATCACTCAAATTTGAATAGAGCTCTGACTTTTGCTCCTCAACATTTATACTCAATAGATACTCCTTTACTTTATTTGTTGGTATTCTATTTAATTTGTATATTTGACACCTTGATTTTATTGTATCAAGTATTAAATTAATATTTTCTGCAAGCATTATTATAGTTGTATCAAGGGGTGGTTCCTCTAAAGTTTTTAAAAAGGCGTTTTGTCCCTGTATAGTTATTAAATCTGCACCCTTTATGATTACAACCTTTTTATCACCCTCATAGGGCTTTGTATTTATCTTTTCAGTAAGATTTCTAATGTCATCTACACCTATACTATTTTTAGGTGAGACTTCTATAACATCTGGATGATTTTTATTATTAACCCTAACACAATTTAAACATACACCACAGGGTTTATTTTCACCTGTACATAAAATATATGATGCCATAAACCTTGCAAATATGCTTTTGCCCACACCATCAGGACCCGTTATTATAAACGAATGGGCAAGCATGCCTTTATCTGCTGTTTTTAAAAAAAGCTCAACTTGAGCATCCTGCCCCACAACATTAATCATACAATCACTCCATTATATCCTTTCAAATCTTTCAATATCAAGAACAAATACTGTTGCTCCTCCTATTGTAACTTCTACAGGTGTTGGAACAAACACTCCCGTTGAACCCACAATAGGTGATGGCATAGAAACAGCTCCTTTTCTTGTCTTACAAACATCCTGTATTATAGATAATACACTATCTACCTTTTCCTTTTCAACTCCTATTAAAAGAGTGGTATTGCCAGCCTTTAAAAATCCCCCTGTTGTTGCAAGCTTTGTAACTTTATAACCATTATCTGTCAATTCCTCTATAAGCTCAAATGAATCCTCATCGTGGACAATAGCAATTACAAGTTTCATTATTATTCCTCCTTTAATAAATTCTCAACTATCCCAATTATTTGATTATGTATAAGATTAACGTCTGAAGTAGCATCAATCTCATATACATTTTTTCTTTTTCCCTTTAGTCTATTATACCCCTCATATACCTTTTTGTGAAACTCTATTTTTTCCATTTCTAACCTATCAAGTTTTCCCGAGTTTTTCTTTCTTTTTATTCCCTCCTCTGGTGTAAGCATAAGGAGAAACACTGCATCAGGAACTAATCCTCTTGTTGCTATATTGTTTATTGCCTCTATTTTTTCTTCACCTATTCCCCTTGCATAACCCTGATAAACTATGGATGACTCTACAAATCTATCACAGATAACTACCTTTCCCTTTTTGATATTTGGAAGTATAAACTCCTTTACAAGCTGTGCCCTTGATGCTGCATACAAAAGTGCCTCACATATATCATCCATTTCTTTATTTTCCACATCAAGAATTACATTTCTAATCTTCTCCCCTATTGGGGTTCCCCCTGGTTCTCTTGTTAAAACTACATCAAATCCCTTCGAAATTAGGTACTCTTTAAGTAGATTTATTTGAGTAGTTTTTCCTGCTCCATCTGGACCTTCAAATGTTAAAAATATTCCCTTCAAAAACTATCACTCCTTAATAACATAAATATACTCTGCATTCCTATCACTTATACCGTTAAAGGTTATTTTTCCTCTATTTTTTTCTACAAAAGTTATTATATCCTCAGTTATTTCCTCACCCGGCATAACAAGAGGGACACCTGGTGGATATGGAACAAGCATCTCTGCACTAATACGCCCTCTTGCCTCCTTTATAGGTAATTTCTCTTTTTGACTATAATAAGCCTGCCTCATATTCATTCGGATTTTATAATCAGTTTTTAAAAAAACTCTCCTCTTATTTTCACCTTGAATATATTTATTTTTAATATCTATTAGTGCAGTATATAGATATTCATAGTAATCTTCCTTATCAAACATACTTCCTATTAAAACTATGTTATTATCATCCGACATCTCAACCTGAATTTTATATTTTTTTCTCAATATTTCATTTAGATTATGTCCACCTATTTCTGAATAAATAACTATTCTTGTTGCATCTATATCGTTTATTTTATATTTTCCTATTCTTTCAATACCCAATGTCTTATATCCTATTGAATTTAACCTATTTCTTAATCTATTTGCATAAGAAATAGTTTTTTCTGCAAGTTCCTTTCCACTTCTATTCATAATACCAATTGCTGCATCAATTGAAGACATAAAAAGGTATGAAGGACTTGTTGTTTGAAATAGACTGAGCATAAATTTTATACCATCAACATTATCCAAATTTACATTCAAAATAGAACATTGCGTCAATGCTGGAGCTGTCTTATGGAGGCTATATACTACAGCATCTGCTCCAAGCTCAATTGCATCCTTTGGTAAATATGTAGAGCAACGAAAATGTGCCCCGTGGGCAGAATCAATTAGAACATAAATATTTCTCTTTTTTGCCTCCTTTATTACTTTTTCTAAATCAAAGCATGTACCATAATATGTTGGATATGTAAGAACTATAGCCTTTGCATCTAAATTTTTATCCATTACATCAATTATTTCTTCAGCATCCAAAGAAACAGGTATATTAAACTCCTCATCTATAACAGGATTAACATATACAACCTCTAAATCTCCTAACATACAGGCAGAATATACTGACCTGTGGCAATTTCTCTGAACTATTATTTTTTCCTTTGGATTTAAAAGCCCTAAAATCATACTATATATTCCTGCTGTTGAACCATTAACAAGAAAAAAGCTGTGTTTTGCTCCATAAAATAAAGAAGCCCTCTCCTGTGCCTCTTTAATTATTCCTGTCGGCACGTGAAGATTATCAGTTCCTTCTACCTCTGTTACATCTATTGTAAATAGGTTTTCCTTTAAAGATACAAGCTCTTTAAAATTAAACGTATCTCCTTTATGTCCAGGCATATGAAACCTAATATCAACTTCCTCTTTATATTTCAGTAGGTCATCTATTAGAGACAATTTTACTCCTCCTTTTAGTTATTATATATATTATAACAAAAATATGAAAATATAATAAAGCAATACTGTTACATAATTTATTAACAAATGTCAAAAAATAATATAAAAAGTTTGAGGAGTGGTATTATGAGTAAAACTATAATCCGTGAACTTGTCACTGGATATGTTGAAAATTTAAAGGAAAGAGTATGTTCAATTGTTAAGGAATTATATAAATGCAGTAACAACTCAAATTGCGAAAATATGGCCTATAACGAACTAATAAAACTTCTAAAGGATGAAGGCTTTAATGTAACAGAATTACCTGATATTAAAAATGCATTTATTGCAAAGTACGGAAGCTCTGCCCCTAATATTGCCTATATATGCGAATATGATGCTGTAGATGGTCAAGGATATATAAATGGACATAATATACAATGCTCTATGAATGTATTAGGTGCAATAGGATTAAAAAGAGCAATAAGCGAAATAGGTGGCAGCTGCACAGTATTTGGATGCCCAGCAGAGGAAAAAGAACCAACAAAAATAAAAATGCTACAAAATAACTTATTTAGTGATATAGATGCTGCCTTATGTGCACATCCTTATACTAAAACATTAGAGAGTGGTTCTTCTTTATCTATGCTTATTTCAAGTTTACAATTTAAAGGTTTTTCATCCTCTGCTCTTGTAAACTTTGATAAAGGTATAAACCCTATAACTCCTGCTGCAATAACAATAAACAACATTGAAACAATAAAGTCCAAATATAAAGAACACATTTACATAAACTACACATTAACAGACTGTATTGATGATGTATGCTCTATTGCTGAAAAGAGCTGCATTAAGGTTCTAATTAAATCAGACCAAGATAGACTCATTGATTTTATTCAAGATGATATACTGGATATTGCAAAACTTTATTCAAAAATATATAAATGCGACTTTGAAAGCAATACAATAGCAAGATATGTACCCTTTAAGACTCACCAAGAATTATCAAAGGTATTTTGCCATAACCTAAAGGAAAAAGGAATTGTTGATATACACGGTCCTATGATTATGAGCCAAAGTTTAGATATGGCAAATATGAGCTATAAAATCCCTTCCATTCACCCTTATATAGGTATTGCAGAGGATAATATAGAGTATTATACAAAGGAGTTTGCCGATGCAACTATAAAGGATTTTGCATTAGAACAAATGGTAAAGGCAGCAAGTGCCCTCGCTCTTACAGGAATAGATATAATAGAAAATACAAAAATAATAAGCCACTAACTTGCTAGTGGCTTTTTCTTCATAATATTATTAATTTTATTTATAAAATTTGTGCTTGGTTCAAAGCAGAAACTATAAACTTTATTATCTAATTTGTATATAACTCTATATAGATTGTGTTTCTTTGTTGAGATACAGTATTCCTTATATTCTATATCATCACATATCTTATCTTTAACCTTCTCAACCTTCATAATACTCTTAATATCAATACTTAACTCAACTTTTCTTCTATTGCCATCAAATCTTTCTATTATTAGTTCATCATCAATTATTTGATATCTGTAACGTCTGTTGCACTTTTTCCATATCTTAAATTGTAGGAATATTAGAAGTAAAACTATAAAATATAATGCATAGTGAAATTCATTTAAGTATTTTTTAAAGTCAGTTAGAACAACTGCAAAATTAAGTACACATAAGAAAGTAATTAATCCAAGCATAAACTTTGCAAACTTCTTTTGTTTGTACTCAACTATTTCTCTGTATAAATACCCCATAAATATCTCCTTCTCTTTTAGTTTAACAAAGAGATTATATGACATATCTTTAAATAATGCCACATCCAAAAGAGGCTAAAAAATCAAACCTTCTTTTAAAAAACGCTATTAATACAAACTGTTAGGCTTAATTATAGTTATAAATAGTTTATCTCACTATTGTTTAGTTTTTCTCAATATAATATATGCTAAATATTTAACACTTTAATAGCTTTACTAAATTTTAGGTTGTGTTTTGAATTTCATTATAAATCAATTTTTCCATAGAATATGCAACTTAATATATGCTTCATTTCATCAAAGCTAACTTTTATAGGATTTACCCTTGTAGAACCCTTTAAAGAGTTTTCTGTAAGTGCATCAATGTTTTGAAAAAATTCTTTTTCGTCTAATCCTAAATCCCTGAAGGATAAGGGTATGTTTAAATTTTTATTCAGTTCTACAACTTCTTTTATAAAATCTTTGGCTCTAATTTGTTCTGCAAGATAATTAAGCCTCTCTTTTACCTCTTCATCCCTTGAATTATACTTTAAAACATAGGGTAGGCATATTGCATTTAAAAGCCCGTGGGATAAATTATATTTTCCGCCTATTGCGTGGGATATACCGTGTGCCATACCAAGCCCTACATTTGAAAAGGCACATCCAGCCATACACTGATATTTATGTACCTTATCTCGTGCTTTTTTATCACCGTT
>JAOAAJ010000108.1 GCA_026418935.1 Caloramator sp.
GTATGAGCTGGTCTCATTGTTCTTGCAAAGGCATCGTGAGCCATTGAGGATACCTTTGTTGCCTCTGCTTTTGTAAGCTTTGCATTTGTTACAACAGCCGCAATGGTGGTGTTTCCACTAAAAAGATTTGTTCTATCGCTATATCTTGAGAGCATAACCTTTGTACTATCTGCAAACCCTGTCTTATCTTTATTTAGAGCACCTGCTATAATCTCTCCTGTCTTTGGGTCTATTACATCTCCAAGGCAGTTTACTGCTACAACAGCACCAACCTCAAGCTCTCCAACTCTTACCGCATAACTTCCAAGCCCACCGTCCATTGCATACTCTGGCCCTAAAATCTTTCCAACTGTTGCACCTGTTCCTGCTCCAAATTTCCCGTTTTCTATTTTATTTACTTCAAAGGCATCTATGCAGGCTTCGTATCCCATCTTTTTGTCTGGCCTCACTCTAAAGTCCCCTACAACAAGGTCGAATAAAACAGCACTACATACAATAGGAACCCTTGTAATTCCAACATCAAATCCAACATTCCTCTCCTCTAAATACTCCATAACTCCACAGGAGGCATCAAGTCCAAAGGCACTTCCTCCAGATAAAACAACTGCGTGAACCTTGTCAACAAGATTAACAGGATTTAAAAGGTCTGTCTCCCTTGTACCTGGTGCACCTCCCCTTACATCTACGCCACAGGTTGCACCATCTTTACAAATTACAACCGTACATCCCGTTCTTGCCTCAAAGTTTTGAGCATTACCAATCCTTACTCCTTTAATATCGGTAATTTTTATCTCCTTCATAAAATTCCCTCCAATGCTTAAATAACTCAACTTCAGGCAATTTGCCTAAAGTTGAGTTATACTTACTTTCTTATTTTATTTACTGCTGTTACAACAGGCACTATTATTGCAATTGAAATTAAAACCTCTGGTATCCCATTTGTAATTCCTATACCAAGTATTGTTGCTCCTGCCTTTGAAACACTAATGTTTAAAGCCTTTGCAAATCTCTCTAAATAGATAATATATATTAAACCAAGAACCAATATTGTATTTGTTAATGTACCTACTGCTGCAGCTAATGCACACTTTTTACCATTAGATTTATTTGGCAACATCTTATATGCATAGTATGATGTAATTCCTATTAAAACTCTTGGAACAATTGCAATAAGTGGGTTTAGAAATATAAATGAAACTGGTGTAGGACTTGTAAATGCTTGAAACATACTAAATAGTCCAAAAAATAACCCTATTATTGCTCCAACCACAGGTCCTTCAATAATTGCACCTATTATAACTGGAATGTGCATTATTGTTGCCTTAACTGGTGGAATTTGAATAAAGCCAAGTCCTGTTAAACCAAGTACAATAGTGATGGCAGAGAGCATACCAATTGTGGCAATCTGCCTTACCCCAAATCTTTGGGTTGTCATTGTTTTTGTTTGCATAATACTACCTCCTCGTTCTCACTCCAAAAGGATGTAAGACGAAATCCTTTATGAAGTTTTTTGTTTTTGTTCGGTCAAAGGTACCGACATTATAATTTTAACAGTTTAATACAATTACTTCAATACAAAATATAGATTAAAAAATAAGTAAACAAAGGGTGGCTAACACCTTTTGTTTACTTATTTGTGGTAAGTCCCACCAAGATGAATAAGCATCTTGATGGAACCTATCTACTTTTTATTTTATATTATTTCTGAGCTGCTATAGCATCCTTTACAGTTTGTACGCACTTGTCAAGAGCTGCCTTTGGTTCCATTTGTCCATCCCAAATAGCTGAGAAGGATGTTGCAAGTGGTTCCCATACAAGTTGCATTTGAGGAATTGATGGCATTGGTTCTGCATTCTTAATTTGTGCTATAAATCCTGCAACTATTGGATCGCCGCTTACTTCTGGCTTATCCATTAGAGCCTTAACTGGTGGAATTTGATGAGTCATTTCATATCTCTTCATTAACATTTCATCTGATGTTGCAAATTCAAGGAATAGTTGTGCAGCCTTTGGATACTTAGTAAATGCACTTATATATAATCCTCTAATTCCTGAGAAGCTCTTTGGTTGCTTTCCATTAAATGTTGGAAGTGGAGCAACACCAAAGTTAACCTTTGCATCAGTATATCCCTTAACTGCCCAAGGTCCATTTATAATCATAGCAACCTTTCCTGCTGCGAAGGAACCATCCATAAATTGATAGTTAGCATCTGCTGCCTTAAGTGGTAGTATTGAATTTAGGCTCTTATAGTAAGTTGCACCAGCTACAGCACCATCATTGTTAAGTCCTATATCGTCCTTGTCTGTACCAGCCTTACCAAATACATATCCACCATTTGCAGTTAAGAAGCTGTATGAGAAGTATGCATTACCAACGTCCCAAGCAAGAGCAAATTTCTTTTCCTTTGGATTGTTGAATGTCTTTGCAAATTCAACTATTTCTTCATAAGTCTTTGGAGCTTCCTTTATTATATCTTTATTATAGAATAATGCATAAGTTTCAATAGCTGTTGGATAACCATAAACTGTGCCATTCATACTTACACCATCAACTGCTGCCTGTACATAATCATTCTTTATTCTATCTGGCTTGTGGTTTGGTTGAATTAATCCTGCTGCAACCATCTTACCTACGTGGTCGTGTGGTGCTGATATTATGTCTGCTCCAACGCCAGCAGGTCCATCCTGTTGAAGCTTTCCTGAAGTTGCAGTATGGTCTACTGGTTCATACTTAACCTTTACACCATATTTCTTTTCAAATTCTGCTGCTACATACTTTATGTACTCTCCCTCTGGTCCTTCACTTTCCCAAACTACAAGTGAAGCTCCTTCCTCTGGCTTAATTTCTGTTACTGTGTTGTTATTGTTGTTGTTATTGTTGTTATTGTTTTCAGCAGGCTTCTTTCCACAACCTGCAAAGAGTGAAGCTACTAAAAGTCCCGAAAGAATAAGAGCAAGTGGTCTTTTCATATTTATCCCCCTTCTTTTAACTTTGATTTTATTTTTAGGCAATCGTTTGAACTGATTGCCTGTCCATACCCTACATTAAATATTTATTAATACACGTTTATTTTTATTACTGATTTATTTATTAAATAAAAGAAAAAATTAAAACCACTTTGACAAACTTAATCAAAGTGGTTTCACAAAAAAGAAGGGGAATAATATGATTACTTTATAAACCTGATAAACTCTGGGAATCTTTTTGCCCAGTGTATTTCGCTGTGGGTTGCTCCTTCATCTATTATAAGTTTGATATTTTCCTTATCCATAAATTCACAAAGTGTTTCATATATTCTTATTGTCCCATTTATATAATAGTTTTTAAAGTTAGGGTCATCATCGTTGCTGGTCTCCTCTGTTCCAATATCAAGATAAACCTTCATAGTATCTCTTTGGCCCTCTTCTCTTAAAAACTCTAAAAGCTCACCCTCTTTAAACCAAGCAGCAGTTGAAAAGGCTCCTATTTTTGAAAACACCTCTTGATATTTAAAGCCAATATATAGGGAAATAAATCCTCCCATTGAGCTTCCTGCAACTATTGTATTTTCTCTATCCCTTAGTGTTCTAAAGCTTTCGTCTATATATGGCTTAAGAGTATTTACTATAAACTGTGCATATTTGTCTCCTTCTCCACCTGCACCATCTTTTATTCCTCTCTCAAGTAGGCTCTCTATCTCTTCGTTCTTCCAAGGTGAATACTCATCAAGCCTTTTAAATCCCTCTTGGTTATTGTCTATTCCAACAACTATAAAGCCTTCTATCTCTCCATTTTCCTGCATTCTATCTAATGTTTCCTTTACCTCCCAAGAGTGTCCTGAATAGGAGAGATGGTGCTCAAAAAGGTTTTGTCCATCGTGCATATATATTACTGGATATCTCTTGTTTTCATTTTCATAATAATCTATAGGAAGATATATTCTTATGTTTCTTTTTCTATCTAATTCCTTCATATATATTTCCTTTATTATAATTCTCTCCATAGTCCCACCTACCTTATCTTTAATACCATCTTTCCACAAGGCTCTATTTCTAATTTATTATTTATTTCTATAGTTTTATTATTAAGTATGTCCACAAACTTACCCTTTAAACCTAATTCAATACATTTTTCCTTATTTGATATGCTGAAAATACATAAAACCTCTTCATCATCTACAAATCTGCTAAAGACATATACATCCTCATCAACATAATATTTTTTATATTCTCCATACTTTAATGCCCTTAATTCTTTTCTTACCCTTGTTAAATTCTTATAGAAGCTAAATAACTCCCTGTCTATATTTTTAAAATCCATTGTTATTCTACAGTAGGGGTCGTTTGCACCAGATAGTCCTGCTTCATCTCCATAGAAAATCATAGGTATTCCTATCGTAGTAAACATATAGAAGGCTGCAAGCTTTAGCTTTTCTCTATCATTATTACATTCATATAAAAATCTTGCTGTATCGTGGCTGTCTATAAGGTTTAAAAGGTTGTATCTTATATCCCTTCTATACCTTGCATAAAGGTTTTGCATATATGAATCAAGTTCCTTTAAGCTCATATTTCCCCTTGCAAATACCTCAAGGGCTGCGTGCATAAATGGATAGTTCATAGATGAATCATACTGGTCTCCCCTTAGGTAACTCTCTGCACCATCCCAAACTTCACCTATTATAATTGCATCTTCCTTTACTGACTTTACTGTTTCTCTAAATTCTCTCCAGAACTTATGGTCTATCTCATTTGCAACATCAAGTCTCCATCCATCTATATCAAATTCCTCTATCCAATACTTTGCTATATTTAAAAGATATTTCTTAACCTCTTTATTTGTAGTATTAAGCTTTGGCATATTTTTAGATTGTCCAAACATCTCGTAGGTTCCATCTTCATTTATGAAATACCAATCAAAGTACTTTGATTTTTTACCCTTCTTCATTGCATCTTTAAAAGCAAAAAACTCTGAACTTGTGTGGTTGAAAACTGCATCAAGTATTACCTTTATTCCTCTTTTATGGCACTCCTCAACTAACTCTTTAAATATGTTCTTATTTCCAAAGGATTTATCTATATCATAGTAGTCTATAGTATCATATTTGTGACAGCTTGGTGATTCAAATATTGGAGTTAAGTAGATAGCATTTACTCCAAGTTCCTCAATATAGTCAAGTCTTTTTATTATTCCCTTTAAATTTCCTCCAAACATTCTCTTATTTGTAGGTTCATCAAACCAAGCTTCATCAAGTTCCTCTTTATTAAATCTATCTACAAATATTTGATAAAATATTGACTCCCTCCACCAAGAATGTGCCCTATATAGGTCGCCTTTGCAAATATAGGCAAATATGAAGTATCTATTTCTGTCCTCTGGAGGTTCTTTATAAAACCTTTGCTGTGCATAATATAGTGTTTCCCCTTCATCCTCAAGCTTAAAATAGTAACATATTCTATTAAAGCTTGGTGAAATTGTAACCTCATAGTAATCAAACAGGTCATCTGTAAAAACCTTGTTCATTTCCTTTTCAAACATAGTAACCCTTGGTACTGGTTCATATCTATCCCCATAACATAATATAACCTTTATTAAATCATCCTTTTTTGTTCTCAATTTAATGCATAATGTTTTTTCGTCTAATGGATATGCATAGGTACTGTCACTTTGATGATAAATTGCTTCCTTTAACATCTCATATTCCCTCCAAAATTAAACGTTTAAGTATTTTAAGTTAAAGGCAGATTATTCTGCCCCAATTATTGTGTATTGTACATATTTATAATCTTTGTCTATATATCTTAAAAGCAAATCAGATATGAGTTTTGCTTTATTTTCAATGTCAACCTCTATTTTGTTTATTTTTTCATCTAAAAGATAATCCTCATTGTTTATACATATTACAGATATTTTTTCATTATCAACATATCTTGATAGTATAACTCCAAGTTCCTCTGAAACTACTATAAACTTTTCATCTCTGTGTTTTTCTACAACTTCTTTTAGAGATTCTATAGATGATATAAAATAAACCTCTTCGTTTTCTCTTTTATCCTGCTTTATTTTCTCCATAAGACTTTCGCTATTTAAATGAGGAATTAAAATTATCTTCTTTTCTTCTCCAGCTAATTTTCTTGCATATTCAAGATAATCTACATTTATCTTATGGAAAAGTATATCATCAAGGAATGCATCAATCAAAAGTATTGGTACTGTAAACTTTATTGATATATCATAGAATATTCTATTGTCTACATTGAAAACAAGAACACCGTCTAAATCCCTCTGCTTTATTATATCTAAATTTGGTTCCTCTACACTTATATTAGAAGATAAAACGTGATAACCCTTTGTTGCAAGATATTCCTCTATCTTTTCAAGAAGCTTATAGTTGTGGTTTGTAAATATAGGGATTTTATTCTCATTCTGCTTTAATATCAAAACTCCCACAAGCCCTGATTTTCTCTTAACAAGGGATCTTGCAGCAAGGTTTGGCACATAGTTTAATCTATTCGCCACCTGTATTATTTTATCCTTTGTCTCCTCTGAAATGCTCTGTTTTTCATTGCCATTTAAAACATAGGAGACAGTTGCAACAGATACTCCTACCTCCTTTGCTATATCCTTAAGTGTTGGCCTTTTCATAGTTTACCCCCTTGGTTTAACTTTATTTAGAAAATTCCCAATGGCACTTTAGCCATTGGGAATATTATATTACAACTTCCCCCGCATAACAATAATATATAGTTCCCCTCTTTATCAGCTCTTAACAGCTCCTGATGATAATCCTTCAACAATATATTTTTGTAGGAATGCATAAAGTATTGTAATTGGTACTGCAACTAAAATTGCACCTGCTGCAAATAGTGTAAACTTTGTATTTGTTTGTCCTGTAACCATTTCCATAAGACCCATAGCAAGTGTCTTCTTATCAGCAGTTCTTAATACAACACTTTGTAATATGAAGTCCATCCAAGGACCTATGAAGCTTGTTAATGCAAGGAATACTATTATTGGTACTGCAAGTGGCATTATTATCTTTGTAAATGTTGTAAAGTTTGTAGCACCGTCAACCCTTGCAGCCTCATCAAGGCTCTTTGGTATTTGGTCAAAGTAACCCTTTATAAGCCAAGTGTTTCCAGGTATTTGTGCACCTGCATAGAATAGCACAAGACCTATATGAGTATTAAGTAAGTTAAGTTGCATAAGTAATGTATAGATAGCTGTAAGTGTTAGGAAGCTTGGGAAAACTTGTAGTACAAGTATTGTAACAAGTCCTGCTTTTCTTCCCTTAAATCTAAATCTTGAGAAAACGTAGGCATTAAATGTTGTTAGTATTGTTGATAAAATCATATTCATAAAGGCAATCTTTAATGTATTTTTATACCATATTGGATAGTCAGTTTTTGTAAATAGCTCCTTATAGTGAATAAATGTTGGGTTTTTAGGAATCATAGTTGATGAATACAAACTATCCCCTGGATTTAGGGATGAACCAATAATCCAAAGAACTGGGAATAGGATAAATACTGTATTTGTTATTAAAAACGCATATACTAAAATTCTTAATATTATATCCTTAACTGTGAGTTTTTTCTTGTTTTTAACAAGCTTTAATTGGCTTGTTGATGTAGGTGTACTCATCATCAGATTAAATCCTCCTCTCTAAAGGACTTGGACCTTGTAAATGTATATGCAACTATTGGTGCAATCATTAGGAATATCATAATTGTAACAACTGATGCCATATGGTATTGTTGTTGATTTAGTGTCATCTTATAAATCCAAGAGATTAGTAGGTCTGTATGTCCTGCATAGCGATAATTTGGATTTACAGGACCTCCACTTGTTACAGCATATATAATCATAAAGTTGTTGAAGTTATATGCAAAGCTTGATATTAAAAGTGGCATTGTAGAAAGTAATACCATTGGTACTGTTATATGTCTTAACTTTTGGAATGCTGTTGCACCATCTATATCAGATGATTCATAAAGATCCTTTGGTATATTTGTTAATATACTTGTCATAAGTGCCATAAAGTATGGAGCACCAAGCCACATATTAATTAAAACAAGTGTTACCTTTGCCATATGCGGATCTGTTAACCAACCTATTCTTTGTAGCCCAAGATGTTCTACAAAGTCGTTTATTGGTCCTGGACCACTAAATAAAAGTCTCATAATAAGTAATGAAATAAGTCCTGGAACCGCGTATGGAATTATGAATATTGTTCTCCATAGCTTCTTTATCTTAACGCCTGATGAATTAACAATAAGTGCCCACATAAGTCCAACAAAGAAACTTGTAATTGTTGCAAGTATTGCCCAAGTTACAGTCCAAACAAATACACCTGATAGAGTTTGGTTCCATATCTTAAGACCAAATATTTCTTTAAAGTTTTGTAATCCAACCCACCTTACTAAGTTTCTTGGTGGTAAGTGGTATGGTCCTGAATAATCTGTGAATGCTACTAATACTGTAAATATTATTGGAAGAACAATTAAAAATAACATTGCTAATATACCTGGAGTCATAAAAATCCAGTGGAAGTTTCTGTCTATCTTATCCCTAAGGGTTGTTTTCTTCGCTTGTTTTGGTCTATAAGCATCTTTAACATTATAAATGTATATTCCTATTATTATTAAAATCAAAAATATGGAAGTTAAACCTTGAAGCATTAAAAATATTGAGTGGTCATATACGGCTATTCCCTGTTCATTAAAGTGGTATTTTGTTACACCTAATGTCCAAATTCCCCAAAGTCCATGTGCAAAGTATGGAATACCAAAAACTATAGTTAAAATTTCGACAAGTAATAAGAAAATACCCTTAATATATTCTCCCTTCATTATCTGTGCTGAACCCATTATTATATATGACAGCCAGGCAAATTTTTTCTTATCTTCCATCTTTTCACCTCTTTCCAAGATTAATTATTATAGGTATGTGCAGATGCACATACCTATAACTATTTAATTACTTATATTACTTTTGTGCTGCTATAGCATCCTTTACAGTTTGTACGCACTTGTCAAGTGCTGCCTTTGGTTCCATTTGTCCATCCCAAATAGCTGAGAATGTAGTAGCAAGTGGTTCCCAAACAAGTTGCATTTGTGGTATTGATGGCATTGGTTCAGCATTTGCAGCTTGAGCCATAAATCCTGAAACGATTGGATCGTTCTTTATTTCATCCTTTTCAGCTAAAGCCTTAACAGGAGGTATTTGCTTAGTCATTTCATATCTCTTCATTAGCATTTCATCTGAAGTTGCGAATTCAGCAAATAGCTTTGCAGCCTTTGGATACTTAGTAAATGCACTTACATATAGTGCTCTTATACCTGAGAAGCTCTTTGGTTGTGCTCCACCGAATGTTGGAAGTGGTGCAACTCCAAAGTTAACCTTTGCATCTTGGTATCCCTTAACTGCCCAAGGTCCGTTTATAATCATAGCAACCTTTCCTGCTGCGAAGGAACCATCCATAAATTGATAATTTGAGTCAGCAGCCTTAAGTGGTAATATAGTTCTTAAGCTCTTGTAGAATGTAGCACCCTTAACAGCACCATCGTTGTTTAGACCGATGTCATCCTTATCAGTTCCTTGCTTTCCAAATACATAACCGCCATTTGCAGTTAAGAAGCTGTATGAGAAGTATGCATTACCAACATCCCAAGCAAGTGCGTATTTCTTTTCCTTTGGATTGTTGAATGTCTTTGCAAATTCAAGTATTTCTTCATAAGTCTTTGGTGCTTCCTTAACTAAATCCTTGTTGTAGAATAATGCATATGTTTCAATTGCTGTTGGATAACCATAAACTTTGCCGTCTAAGCTTACACCTCTTAGAGCAGCTTCCATATAGTCATTCTTTACTCTATCTGGGTTGTGGTTTTCTTGAATTAAACCTGCTGCAACCATCTTACCAACGTGGTCGTGTGGTGCTGCAAAAACGTCTGCTCCAACTCCTGCAGGACCGTCTTGTTGAAGTTTTCCTGATGTATCTGTATGGTTAACTGGTTCATATTTAACCTTTACACCATACTTCTTTTCGAATTCTTGTGCTACATACTTTATGTATTCTCCTTCTGGGCCTTCACTTTCCCATACAAGTAATGTAGCTCCTTCTTCTGGTTTTAATTCATTTGTTTGTTCTGCTGGCTTTTGGTCTTTTGGTTCTTCAGTTTTCTTTGTTCCGCAACCAGCCATTAATGAAGCCACTAAAAGTGCTGAAAGCATAATTGACAATGGCTTTTTCACAGAAATTCCCCCTTCTTTAGTTTTTTTAATTAATTAACTTAAATGTTTAAGCTCAATTATATTATAACTCTTTTGCAAACGTTTGTCCATACTTTTTCTGAAAATTTTTAACTATAATTTATTACAAAATATTTAATTTCATTGTTGTAAAGTTATTAAAAATACTTATATTTCTAATAATTGTCTATAATATATAAGCAAAAATAAATTATATTTACCATTTTGTAGTTTAATATATTGAATATTATAGTATAATATTGTTTGTTAATTTCTTAGATATGATCATAATTAAATAAAAAATATAATAACAAAAGTTAAATTATAACAATTTTTACTAAGCGTAGCATAACTATCTAAAAAGGAACTTAAATTTAAATGAAAGAGACCAAAAAAAGGGTAGACTATCCCCTTGGT
>JAOAAJ010000132.1 GCA_026418935.1 Caloramator sp.
CCGATTAAAACCCGTTAGGGAAGCCGCATTTTATCTAAGTTGTAATAATGTAAAACCCTTATTTTTTTCGGGAACCTCCAGTTGATAAAAATCCATAGGAGGTTCACAAACTTTATTCCTCTATGTACTAATATAACTTATCTTTTCCAAAATTTCAATACCATTTATATACCGCAATAGCTATTACAATTTTATATTTTTACTTTTACAACTACTGCGGTACATTTTAAAATCACATAAAATTATCTTCTTTTTCTTCATCTAATAAGCCAAGCTCACTGTTGTATTCACAATTCACAAAATACATATGGTATTTTTTATCGTATTCTATTTTGTTTTCCTTTTTAAACCTAAAAAACTGACCAGTTGTAATTTGAACACAATAACCTATAGCATCAAAATATTCACCATTGTCTATAGATGTCATATAATCCATTTTAAACTTTAAGGGAACCGCTTGAAATGAATCAAACATCTTATCAAACTCTTCTTCAAGCATCTCATCCTCTATCATAGGCGTTAAACTATTCATTATATACTCAAAGCTACCTTTTACTTTATCATATAGCTCCCTATCTTTTTGTGAATATCCATTCTGGTAAACTTTATCGACTATATTTTGAACTATATCTTCTTCTAAAATGTCAACTTCTCTTAGATACTCTAATGTTTTAAATACATATTCTTGATTTTTATATACAAATTTATCCTTTTCTCCACCGTTTGAAAATACATTAACATCACATATTCCTTTTCTTCTCTTTCTATTAACTCTGCCAAATCTTTGAATTAGAGCATCACAGGGTGCAGGTTGTGTATATAAAGTATCGTAATCTATATCAAGCGATACCTCTACAACTTGAGTTGCAACTAATAAATCATAATTGTCTATATCCTTTTCCTTTGCTTCTCTATCTTTTAGTATAAACCTACTGTGAAGAAGCATATATTTTATAGAAGTATCCTTCAGCCTTTCTGCTAATATTTTATATACATTTTGTGCTTCTGAAACTGTATTTAAAATTACAAGTGTTTTTTTACCTGATAAAACCTTCTCAACTATTTCTTCTATATAATCATAAACACTGCCTTCTTTTACAACAACTCTATGACGGGTAAACTCTTTCAGTTCATTTTGAGGCATAGTAATAATATTTTTAATTTGTAGTTCATCTTTGAACATATCCATTATAAATTTAGGTAAAGTTGCTGACATTATAAAAAAGTTTGCACCTATTTTTTTAAGAAATTTACATGTACAAAGTAATAACGCCGTAAGCCTTGCATCGTATGAATGAATTTCATCTAAAATAAAAAGTCCTCCCTGCATTTCGCTTATTCTCTGCTCAAATCCCTTTATAGCAAAAAAATTTTTTATAATCTGATGAGGTGTTAAAATTTTAATAGGTCTATATATCTTTTTGCTTAAGTCGTGTATGCTTTTAATTTCTTTATATGACAACTCATCATCCTTCTCAGACAGATATTTATTTAGAAAATACGCTGCCTTATTATGCAAAACGCCAACATTATCTTCTCCAAAGTAACCTGCAAATCTTTTATACATTGCATTTATTGAGGCTGTATATGGTAAAACATAATAAAGTCTTTTATTGCTTCTTCCCTGATTAAAACTCCAAAGCAAAGAAGCTTCTGTTTTTCCACTACCAGTTGGTGCTACCAAAAATACATCACCCCTTATTTTCTTTGCAACCTCTTGCGTAGTCCTATAGGTCTTAAACCCTAAAACCTTATCTATATCAACACTTATTTTAGAAATCTTATAAATATTTGCTGAAGCTAAATGGTCTGCTGCTGTTACAAAACCTTTTAAAAAAATATATTTTATCTTATCTATCTCATCAAGGTTATCCTTTAATTTTAAATATTTATATACACATTTTTTATATCCATCAATTAACTTATCTTTAGAAAGAGAGTCCTCTAATATTTTTAATCTATACCCTAAATATCCCTCAGACAAACTTTCTACTCTTTTTAAAAACTCAATTATTTTTGCCTCATCCTTTAAAAAAACATCAACTTGTTCATCAAATATTTCCTTTGCTACCTCATCCTTTGTGTTGTATTTTTCTCTAAGTTCATTACAATCCTTATGATGTGTTATAATCCCCATTACAACATCAAAAATATATTCATTGTCTTTATCTATGAGTCCACACAAACTTGCTGATAATATTTCGTGCCTATATCCCCACTTTTTGCCTGTAATCATTGAATCCTGAAACCCTTTTGATATCTTACCCAAATCGTGCATAAAAAGAGCAATAAATATTTTTTCAAAAAATAGATTGTCATTTATAATATTCTCCACATCACCATATATATCTTTTATATCCTTAAATACCTTAAGAGCATTCTCTGTATGAGAAAGGAGGGTTTCACCCTCCTTCTTAGCAAGTACAAAATCAATATTTGCCATGCATATACACCCCAATATTCAATTCATCATCATAATAAATACCTTCTATCTTACATCTTCTAAATTCATCAACTATATAGAAGGGTTTTACATCTACTCCCTCTCTTGGTATTTCGTTTGTAAAATAGGAAGGTAGGGCTAAAATAAAACCAAAGGCACCTTTTGTAGGGAACGGAACAGTTGTACCTCCAAATAGTACAGGCTCCTTAACTTCAATTAAATCTACCTTTTTTATATCTTTAATATATGCCAAATCCTGACTTCTTCCCAGCAAAATAGTATGCCTTGGTTCTTTAAAGTACTCTTCAAATTCTAAATCTTTTATATACAAATAAATTTCAGGCTCAAACAATATTTCTCTTCTACAAACATTGGATTTTCCAAAAAACTTATCATCCACTTCATATATGTGCTCTAAATCTACGCATCTTCCACTACTTTTAAAAAAATATCCAACTTCAGTATCCTCTAAAGTAACATATTCACCTTTAACACTTTGAAGAATGCCAAATACAGTTGATAGAGGTGGAACAGGAAGTGTTGGCTGGTATCCTGAAATAAAGTTAGGATATCTAAAGGAAGCTGTCCAACCCTTTATATGAACTCTTAAAACCTCCATTTAACCACCTCTTTAGTCAACTATATTTTCTACTTCTTTTGCAAAGTTAAAGCAAGCATCCTTTACAGATGATACTATTATTTTCTTTATAGTATAATCCTTTGAAAGGTTTATAAGTTCTTCCTTTAAATTGTCATTAAAGCCATCTGCAATTCCTATATAAATATTTGTTAATATTCTATCATCATAATCTCTAATCATCTCTTTAAATGCATTTATATTTATTGTTGCAATATCTCCATCAGTTTTTGCAATATCCATTAATATATGATTTCCTCCATTCATAGCAAGAAGGATTATAAATCTTGGTACAACATCAGTAAGATGAGTGGTTTCCTTTGCTCCTCCTGTTATGTATGGAATAACCTCAATCATATCCTTAATTCTCTTTAACTTTTTTTCTCTTTTTAGCCTTAATCCATCCTGTACAACTTCAATATCACTATTATCCTTATATTCTTTTACAAAATCATCTGAAATGTTTTTAAATCCTGCCTTTTCCTTTTTAATAAAATACCCTGAATTATCAACATCTATTGCAAAAATCCCCTTTAAAACAGTTGAATAAAATTCATATTCATAAGGAACTGGGTCCCCTTCGTGCCTTGACATAACTCCATAATCATTTACTATTCTTTCTGGGAAAACTGAAATTAAAGGTGAACATTTAAATGGAGATATTCTTGTAACTGTACCACCCTTCCCCTGTGCCTTCATATATCCAAACATATCGTCATCTTCGTATTTTACTGGATTTGCCTCAGTAAATGCTATTTTATTGTCCCTTGTAATAGGTGATAGATTCCATCCCTTTTCACTTTTTAGTGCATTTCTGTACCAATATCTAAAGGCTTGAGGTGAAACATAAACATAATTTTCTCTTCCCTTTTTTATTTTTTTTACAATTACACAGTTGTCAGTTCTTGCTCCTTCATCTGAACCTGCATTATTTAAAATTGAGTGCGGTGCATTAATATAATAAAACCCCAATATACTTTTCATCATTTATCCTCCTCATCTTCTAAATCAATTAAATTTTTCTCCTTAAACCAGTCAAATAGGTTTTCGTATATTCTAAAGAGCATTATATCTTGAGATTCTCTAAAATTGCCTTCACTTACTATATAATTCACATAATCATCCATAGTAATTAAAGGTTTTTCTTCATTCATTTTTAGTTTGTCTTTTGTGATTTTAAGTAGAACATTTGAAAATTTTGCTCTTGTGTCTGCCCTCTCTAAATCGTAAAGTCTATTTAACTTCTCAGTCTTTTTTATGTATTCTGAAATGTTATCTGCAAGACTTTTTATAACCTCTATTCTTTTTTCATTCAATCCCAACACCTCCTTTAAATAGAGGGAAAACATTCTAAAATCACCGATAACTTCTCTTTTCCCTTTTATGAAAAAATAACGTATAATACTTTCATTATTTAAAAGCCTTTCATACACATAATTCTTTAGGTTTTTTATCTTTTCCTCATCATCTTCCTTTATTTTCTTTGTTATAACGTATCCTTTTTTTATTAATCTGCTCCATTCAGATCTATTAGGTAAATAATGAACCTTCTTTAAAAATTTAAATACTTTATCAGGTAGTCTATAAATAGAAAGTTCAGGTGATTGATTATAATTTGAAAATAAATAAAGCATTATTTCTGAACCTTCTTCAATTTCATTTGAATATTCATTAATTAGTTTATTCGCTATATTAAACAACGCATTAACTGCATTTGAGTAATTGTCATTGTAGCATCCTGTATAGTTATCAGTAGTTATTTGTTTTTTAACATCCTTTATACAAATTTTTGCCCAAGATTTCTGAATTGAATAGTCTGAAGAATGTATTAATGCAAAGTATTTTCCACAAGCATAGTAAATTAAAGGTGAAGATTGGATAGCGAAAACACAACCTGCACAATACCTTTCACCTTCAGTTAAGTTTGAAAAAAAGTTTCTATAACTACCAGACCCAATTAAAGGAATATATGACTTTGAATATTTAGTTGTAACTTTCTTTTTTCCACAGGATACACAGTAGTTACCTTCATCCGTATCTTTTATTTCTTTAATTAAATTGTCTAAAAAATTTCCATATTCCAGTTTTTTATTTTTTATGGATGGATTAGTTACTTTATTATTTGGGAAAATAGAAAATAAATTTTTATTCCATTTGTCTTTTAGGTATAATTCAATCAGCAACTTTTTAATCTGTATTAGGTCATCTGCCTCTATCTCTTGTGGTTGTTTCTTATCTAAATATGCAAGCATAGCTGATATACCAGCATCTACAAAGGGATTGCCTGTATAATTAAAATACTCCAATAAACTCACCTCCTTTTATGATTTTTATACACATTTACTAAATATCACGTACATTTAAATATATTTTACATATAGTTTAAAATTCCTCCTATGTATTAATTTTTTATAAAAAATTAATACTATATGAATACATCTATTTCGTTTTTCTCTTTGCCAATAACACTTTTGGTTAACCACTTTTTATCCCTTGATGAAAAAATAATTACTGAATCTTCTTCTTTATCAATTATTTTAAAAATTTGCGTTCTTATCTTATGAAGCTGTGCCTCTGTAACTTCACCTTCAAATACTGAATTTTGAATCCAGTTTAAGTATGTCCTTAAAAACTTCAATATTTTACCAACTCTTTTTTCTCCAACATCATATACAATCAACACATACATAATTACCACCACATCTTAAACCCTTCATAGTTTTCTTCTTCAATCAAATGTTTGATAAGTTTATAAAGTTCAAGCCTTATTAATGTTTTATAGCTAACCTCTCTATCTAATTTCTTATGATGAATTGTTGATGAAAGCTTATTTTCATATTCCCTTAAGAACTTTTTTCTTCCATCATCATTTAGGTAGCAATACTCTAACTCCTTCAAAAAATCATCATCTTTAATAATACCTTCATTTATTACTTTAAATATAACTCTATCAACAATAACTGGTTTAAATATCTCTGCTATATCAAGAGCAAGAGAAAATCTTCTCTCTCCGGGTTGATGTAAATAGCTAATTGTTGGGTGTAATTGAGTATTATATATTTCTCCTAAAACAGTTGTATACATAACAGAGTTTCCAAATGAAATTAAAGCATTCATAGGATTATTCGGTGGTCTTTTTACTCTTTCTTTAAATTCAAATCTTCCACCTATTATGACTGGTATTGTTTCGTAATAAAGTTGTCTTATGTTCCCCTCTATTCCCATAATAGTTGGGATGTCGTAGGCTGTTAAAAGGCTTTGCCTTAATTTTTCTATCTTTTCTATTATTTCAGTTAAATTAGCATCCTTTTCCTCATAATGTTTTATATTTTTAACAATGTTATAACTTGCAGAATACAATATTTCTCTTGCTATATAGCACCTTTTTTCATTATCTATATTATGTTTTGCTTGTTGTATAATTAGATATCCAGAATTAAACTTTTCTCTTGGATAAAATGTACCTGAGTAATAACCATAATAGTTAAAAATATGTGCCATTATATTGTTTTGCGATAAAAAATTGAGTGCTTTTGTATTAATATCAACTTCACCATAAATTAAGACACTTTCTACATCATTTACTGGAATTGCTTTAGAGCCCTGATCTGTTTCAAAATAAAGTGTATTATCTTTTCTTTTTAATCTTCCATTATTCATAATGTAATAATTTCTTTTCATACAACCACTCCTTAACAAAAACACAATTCATAGTAACTACACTTTTTGCATTTATGGGAATACTCTGCTTTAGGAGGAATATTTAACTGTTTTATGTGATTGAGTTCATCAAGTAGATTTTGTATATCAACAAAGGCCTTCTCATCATAAACAATTGTCTCCGTCTTCCTTTCTTCTGGATAATGGACTATCCCCTTATTACATTGAATTCCATTTTGCCTTAAATAGTAGATATAGTAAAGTATTTGATATTTTGTTGCTTGTTCTTCTGCTCTGCTCATTTTTATCTCGTGAATTGCTAAATCCTTATCTATATAGTCTATTCTTATTGTTTCATCAATAAGTAGCTCTGTCTTCTTTCCTTCTAATCTTTCATCGTGAACCTGCTTACCTATTTCCACCCTATTTGAGTTATGCTCCATTGTTAAACCTTTTGAGTAGAACCAAAGCTTTCTCTTACAAACTAACAAATAATTAATTTCTACACCTGTTGCTCTTAAATCTCTTTCAGGTATTTCCATATTTATCCCTCCCTTTCATTAAAATTTATTACCGTTTTTTTACTTTTTAAACATAAAAAAGAGCAACTTGCAAGTTGCTCTTTTTCAATTCCAATATGGTCCGATTAAAACATTTTGGTACAATTAATCCAGTTTCATTTTCTTCCCCGTTTCAATTCCAATATGGTCCGATTAAAACTCAGCTAAGCTCATATTAAAACTCTCTGCTAAACTTAAGTTTCAATTCCAATATGGTCCGATTAAAACTCAGCTAAGCTCATATTAAAACTCTCTGCTAAACTTAAGTTTCAATTCCAATATGGTCCGATTAAAACTTACAATAGGTAATTTTAAAATTGAACAGTATACTAAGTTTCAATTCCAATATGGTCCGATTAAAACAAAAAATCCTAATATAGAAGGTATAGGCTATCAACAGTTTCAATTCCAATATGGTCCGATTAAAACGAATATCAAGGGGCCTACATATTGCAATAAGTCCGTCGTTTCAATTCCAATATGGTCCGATTAAAACAATCCTTTGGACTGGATATGGTGTTCACCAAATGAACGTTTCAATTCCAATATGGTCCGATTAAAACTCTACTGCCCAAGCCATAGTTTCAGCGGCTTTCTTTGTTTCAATTCCAATATGGTCCGATTAAAACTGAGAGGAAAAAGAAATGATAACAGAATTAATTCTTTCGTTTCAATTCCAATATGGTCCGATTAAAACTTTATAAACAATCCGAAATACACTATATATGAAAAAAGTTTCAATTCCAATATGGTCCGATTAAAACCCATCTCCTGTCATTCCTACAACAAGATTTAATTCTGTTTCAATTCCAATATGGTCCGATTAAAACTTAAATTTTTAAATGAAAATTTAGAGATAAAAAATATGTTTCAATTCCAATATGGTCCGATTAAAACTTGCACAACCAGGATGCATAGTGGTCGTTATTGCAGAGTTTCAATTCCAATATGGTCCGATTAAAACCAGGAAAAAGAGCATATTATCCTGCTTCTCAAGAATAGTTTCAATTCCAATATGGTCCGATTAAAACAA
>JAOAAJ010000058.1 GCA_026418935.1 Caloramator sp.
TTTTATCCTAAATTGCTTTTCTATTATAACATTTTTCAACATTAATTTTCTTTTTTCGACATTATTTTTATCGTTATTTTTTTGTAAAACTTTAAAAATAAAAGGTGAAATGTGAATACCAGTAATTGGTTTAATTCACATTTCACCTAAGTGGCACTTTTATACTCCCCTTTTTATGCTCTTTTTTTCATCACAGTATATCTTATATTCTTTTCCTCCAAATTGAGTTTTTAAAACTACTGGATGTCCCCAAAGTTCAACAAGATGCTTTAAAGTGGCCTCTGCATATTCAAGGAGAAGTTCACGTCCATCGTATATGTGCTCTAATATTAAAGTCCTATCCCTTTCAACATCAGCGACCTGAATATATGGTATAAGCCCCATTCCACAATTGTTGCTCAAGGTATCTCTAATCTCCTTCCATCCCTCATCATCCGATACTTCTTTAATTATATATTCACTGTCTCTTTTTACATATTCAAAGAGGTTCATTTCTTGACAAAGCTCAAGGGTCAAATATCTTCTTATAAAGGAGGAGTCCCTATCTATATCCCTAACCTCAAATATTTTTTTAGTTCCATATCTTCTCTCTAAATCCTCAAATATCTTGTATCCAACATAGTATGGGTTAAGTCCTCCAAGGTGAGGTGATACTACATCATTATGTCTTTTAATAAATTCAAGATAAAGTCCTTGAGGAAGATCTAATTCCTTTAAAATTCTATAGTGCCAAAAACTTGCCCACCCTTCGTTCATTATTTTTGTTTCTATCTGCGGTATAAAGTATAGAGCCTCTTCTCTTATCATTTCAACAATTGTCTTTTTATAATCCTCAATATCACTATATTTTATTATAAATAACAGTAGATCATCCTCTGGTAGTTTGTATTTTGTATCCTGCACTTCTTCTTCCTTGGCTTTATATATTGTTCTTTTAACTTGAAGTTTAAGTGCGTGGGCCGCATCTATAACCTTTTCAACTTCGTCATAGCCTATTGAAGGATTTTTTATATAATCTCTAATTAAATCAGCATGTCTTTTAAACATATCTATTGTATAATCTGCATTTGTCCCCTCTTTAAACAGCCTATTATTTTTAAAAAAATCATTATGGGCATAAACGTGTGCCATAGTTAAAATTTGAAGGAGAAGAGTATTCTCCTTCATAAGATATGCAAGACAAGGGTTTGAATTTATAACCATCTCATAGGGAAGTCCTGTTAAATTATATCTATATAAAGTTTTGGTTCTTTCATAGGCTTTTCCAAAACTCCAATGGGGATATCTTGATGGCATTCCTATATACGCCTCATAAGAGAGCATTTCTTCATAGCTAACTATTTCAAACTCCTGTTCATAGAAGTTTAATCCAAAATCCCTTGCTATCTTTTCTATCTTGTCGTTCCAATACATAAGCTCCTTTATTGAGTAGTCCATCAATATCCCCCCTTCTGCTTCTTTTTAAGCATTGTCTTTAAACCATCCCAAAGCTCATTTTTGTGACTAACAGAAACTGCAATAAAGTTTTTGTCCTTTATTTCCTTTGTAAGTTTACCTTTAATGGTCATACTATAACTATTGGGCATAACCTCTGCATAGGCAAATAGGTTGCAAACCTTACAAAGTTCCTTTGCAGATTTTATAGTTCTTTCATCATCCTCACTCCAATTATCCCCATCACTAACATAAAAAGCATATACATTCCAATTTTCTGGGTTAAACCTTGTATTAATAATATCAAGGGCTTTATTAAGACCACTTGAAATGTAGGTTCCTCCTGATTCAACCCTGTGGAAAAATTGATATTCATTAACCTCCTCTGCTGTTGTTGTATGGGCTACAAAGGCTACCTGCACATTCTTATACTTCTTTCTTATAAACCTTGATAGGATGTAGAAGAAGGATCTTGCCATAAATTTCTTTGTATTATCCATAGAACCTGAAATATCCATAATGCATATAATCGCCGCATTACTCTCCCTTCTAAACTTCTTCTTAATCCTAAAATATCTTAAATCATCCTCAACAAACGGGAATCTTTCTATATCTACAGGAAGATTCATCTCCCTTAAGGCTCTTTTTCTTGCCTGTTTTCTTTTTATCTTCTCCATCACAGTTTTTTTCTTTGCAAGCCTTGGTCTTATTCCATATTTTTGATATCCATCTCTTTTTCTACTGCTCTCTACTAATATCTCAGATGTCTTTTTTCTATCCATATCAGGAAGCTCTAAATCCTCAAAGAGATAGTCAAGTATATCATCTATTGTAATTTCAAGTTCATACATTTCTTCTCCCTCTTGATTTCCTGCCCCCTGCTGTCCCATTCCCTGCTTTTTTTCACTTCCTATTCTATCTCCTCTTTTTTCACTACCATCACCTGATGCTACTCCTTTTGTATTTTTACCATATATAAATTGGTACTCTTTAAGTCCCCTTATTGGAATTTTAACCTTTTTGTTTTTGCTCTCGCCTATTATGCTCTCTTCAGACAATATATCTGCAAGATTGTCCTTTATCGCCTTCTCTACAAGTTTTTTGTGTCTTCTTCTATCCTCTATGGAACGGTCGTGTTCAACAGGGTCTGAATGCATATCACGAAAAATAGCCATATACATCAATCCTTCCATAGATTATTTGCTGCATATTTTAATATAACGTCACAACAGTGATCGCAGTAGCCGTCCTCCTTCATCTTTTCTACCATTGCATTGTATTTTGCATCCTGTTCCTTATCCCTAACCTTTGACTTTGTTATTATCCTTGTCAAATCCTTTACAGAGGCTATAAGTTTCTTTTCTATTGCCTCCTTTAATGGTTCATAGCTGGTATAATCTATCTTTCCACCATTTCTCATAACATAGAACATATAGGAAGTAACATCAGTTCTAAATCCCTTTGCTGAGTTTGGAGAAATACCTATCTGCTCCTCAATCGACCTCATAAAGGCTTCATCTGGATTTAGCTCTTCACCAGTTGCCTTATCCTTTATCTTTGTCTTATTAACATAAGCCTCAGCATTATCTATATAGTTATTAAATAGACTCTCTGCCTGTTCTCTAAATCCGTGAATAAAGGCCTTTGTTATTTCCTTCTCTAAAATCTTATTATATTCTTTTCTTATTGCATCCTGTATATATGCAGTATATTTCTTCTTTTCATCCTCACTAACATCAAGCTCTCTTATAGACTTTAATATACTCTCCATCACACTCAATGGATTAATACAATCATATTCTGAACTTGAAAGTGCATTATCTATTGCCTTAACTATAAATCTTGTTGAAATACCTGTCATACCCTCCCTTGGACCTGCCTCTTCTTTTAGTTCCTTTATATCTATCTTCTTTGTAGTTCCATTCTCTAATATATCCTCACCGTTATATAATTTCAGTTTTGTTATTATATCTACTTTATTAGAAGGTGTTAGTCTTGAAAGAATTGCAAACATAGCAGCAACTTCAATTGTATGAGGTGCTATATGTGCCTTAAAGTTACTCTTTTTCAATATCTTCTCGTAAATCTTAACTTCCTCATTTAACTCTAAGCAGTATGGAACCTCTATTTTAACTATTCTATCAAGTATTGCCTCATTAGTGTGGTCAGACTTAAATTTATTCCATTCAGCTTCATTTGAATGGGCTATTATAATTCCATCAAAGTAAATCATAGGTCCTTTACCTGGTGATGGGATTGATTTTTCTTGAGTTGCTGTAATTATAGTGTGAAGATATTCTACATCATTTTTGAATACCTCAATAAATTCAACAATTCCTCTATTTCCAACATTAAAGGCTCCATTTAATGAAAGTATTCTTGGATCATCTTCTGGATATAAATCCATCTTGGATATGTCTATTGAACCTGTTAGTACGGATGTGTCTTGATTATTTGGATCTACAGGTGGTACAACTCCTATTCCCTTTCTTGACCTTATAGAGAAATTAGTTGTAATAACAGGAAATCTTTCATACTCTCCATTATATTCATTCATAAGTCTATATTTACATATTGGACATAGGTCTCCTTCTATTTGAACTCCCAACAATTTTTCAAACTCTGGTCTTAGGTGATTTGGAACTAAATGAAGTGGCTCTTCCCTCATTGGACAACCTTTTAGGGCATAAATTGGAGGTGACTGTTCAAGTGCTCTCTTTAGAGCCTCAACTATAGAAGATTTACCAGCACCAACAGGTCCTACAAGATATAAAACTTGTCTTGATTCTTCTCCCTTCATAGAAGCAGAGTAGAAATAGTTTACTATCTTCATTAGAACCTTATCAATTCCAAAAAACTCATCCTTAAAGAAGTTGTATTTTTTAATCACTTCATTTCCATATATCTTTCTAACCCTTGGGTTTTCCTCAGGTTTTAAAACTTCGTATCCTTTATTTACTATTATGTCGTACATTCTTTTATGAGCAAGCTTTGCAATATCGGGATTGTTCCTTAATATCTCAAGATAATCTAAAAAAGTACCTTCGAACTTTTCTTTACTCTTTTTCTCTCTATCACTCTTAATTAGCTGATTAAAGTCCATATTACCCTCCAATTTCCCTTCTATTTTATTACTATAATATGGGGGGAATTTTTAAATTATGATGAAAAAATAAAGTATTCTAAGGATTGACCATATGGTCAAATAGTACTATAATAAAATTAAGAGTATTGACCATACGGTCAAGGGAGGTATAAGTATGTCAATTAATTTCAAAAATGTTACTAAAGAATATAAAACAGGTTCTAACTCCTTCTTTGCTCTAAAAAACGTTTCCTTTGAAGCAAATGAAGGAGAAATAGTTGCTGTATTAGGTCCTTCTGGTTCTGGTAAATCAACGCTTCTCAACATCTTAGGAGGAATTGATAGATCAACAGAGGGAGAAATTTTATTTGGAGATACAATTGTTAGTAAACTATCTGATAAAGAGCTTACAAAATATAGACGTGATAATATAGGATTTGTTTTTCAATTTTACAACCTTATACCTAATTTAACAGCCTATGAAAATATTGAGATTGCTGCTGAACTTACCAAAAGCTCCCTTAAAATCGATGAGGTTTTAGAGGCAGTTGGTATGATGCAAAATAAAAATAAATTTCCGCAGGAGTTAAGTGGTGGTGAGCAGCAGAGAGTATCAATTGCAAGAGCAATTATTAAAAATCCTAAACTCCTACTTTGTGATGAACCTACAGGTGCCCTTGATTATGCAACATCAAAGGAAGTATTAGAATTACTTGATAAAATAAATAAAATGTACGGTACAACTATATTCATTGTAACCCACAATACAAGCATAGCATCTATGTGCCATAGGATAATAAAGTTAAGAAGTGGTCAGATAACTGATGTTAGAATTAATAAGGATAGAATCTCCCCTAAGGAGGTTGAATGGTAATGATTTTAAATAAACGTATTAAACGTGTCCTTTTTCAAAACAAAACGCAGTATATAGGGCTAATTTTTTTAGTGGCTCTCTCAATTTCTCTTTATGCAATATTTGGTAGTTTAGCATTTAATTTCAATGAAGCAACAAGTACCTACAACAGTAAAACAAATATTGAAGATGCAAAATTTTTAACCTTAAAGGAAGTAGATATTGATAAAATAAAAGGATTATATAATGTCAATTTGGAAAAAAGATATGAGGTGGATGTTAATTTTAAAAATTCAACTTTAAGATTGATAGAACTTACAGGTGAAATAAACAAGCCACTTATAATAGAAGGAAGAATGATAAAAGAGGGCGAAATTGCATTAAACCCTGCCTATGCAAAGGCAAACAATATAAAAATTGGAGATGTTATAAATTTAGAAGGATATGAGTATTCTGTTTCTGGTTTTGTATCAATTCCAGATTATATCTATCCTACTAAATCACTAACCGATTTAATGGCAGACCCAACTAAATTTGGAGTTGCAATTGTATCCTCAAAGGACATAAAAAAATACAGTGGTTTAAACTATTTCTACAGCATAAAGGGTGATATAAGCAATGCAAAGGAATATATTGATAAAGAATACAAGATACTTATGTGGCAAGACATTAAGGATAATTTAAGATTTACTTTAGCAAAAAAGAAAATTGAACAGCTTCCTCAACTTGCTGTTAAAATACCTCTTTTATTTTTAAGTTTGACCTTTATACTTCTTTTCGTGCTATTAAAAAGAATAATAAAGCTTGAAATAAAAGAAATAGGAACTCTATATGCACTTGGGTACACTAAATCTGAAATACAAAGACATTATCTATTTTATCCTATAATAATATCCCTACTTGGGACAATACTTGGAGCCTTTTTTACTCTCCTTTTACAAAAACCACTTACAGACTACTATGTTTTTTACTTTAATATTCCTGTAAGCCCAAATGTTAAATACAACTTTTTATTATATGGACTTCTTGAATCTATTTTGATTCTTTCATTATCTGCCTATGCTGCATCTTCAAAACTTTTAAAATACTCACCTACTACTCTTTTAAGGGGAAAAATTGAAAGCCAAAAGATATCTAAACTTACAAATATTAAGCTCAACAAACTAAAGTTTAAACATAAGTTTAGAATAAGAGAGTCCTTAAGAGGAGTATCTAAAATTATACTTCTTATATTTGGTATATTTACAGCATCAACACTCCTTCTTGTGGGATTTGCTGCAAAGGGTTCAGTAGATGCATTAATTAATAAATCTATAAAAGATACTTTTAAATATAAATACAGCTATATTTTGAAGGAAAATATAAATAAAAATGAAATAAATGCTGAAGGCTTTAAGGTGGCATATTTTAAAAATGAAGAAACAAATGACAATATTATAATCCATGGACTTAAAAAGGATACAAAACATATAAAGCTCATAAAGGATAAGAAGGAAGTTAAAGTAGATAAAGTCTATATAACAAGCTCTTTATATGATAAATTAAACAAGAAAAGTTCAATAAAACTTATTAATCTATTCAATAATAAAACTATAGATATAAAAATTGATGATGTGGTTGATGTATATACTGGAAATGTTATCTATATGCCTCTTGAAATGCTAAATCAAATTTTAAATGAAGATAGAAACAGCATAAATGGAATATACTCTGATACAAAACTTAATATTGATGAAGATAAAGTATTAAAAATTGAAAACATTGAAGAAATATTAAAATCCTTTGATGTTGCATTAGAGCCAGTTAAATATATGTTAATTGCTATGGGAATGTTATCATTTATAATAGCATTAATAGTGGTATATATAGTAACCTCACTAATAATTGAAGAAAATAAGCACTCTATTTCACTTTTAAAGATTTTAGGATATTATGAAGGTGAAATAAATTCACTTATGCTTTCATTTATGTTTATACCAAGTATTATAGGTTATGCACTTTCTATTCCATTTGTAAAGGCATTTTTAAGTTCTATTTTAAATACATCTTTAAAGGATATGAATTTAGCAATGCCAATAGAAATAAACCCTGTTTATTCAATTTTAGGATATGCTATAATCTACATCGTACTTGTTATTTCTAAATTTATATCAAGAAAAAGAATATTTAATATATCTATGGTTGATATACTAAAACTGCAGAAGGATTAAAGACAAGAGGTGAATTATTTTGGAAAAAGAAAACAATATACCTGAAGAAAAAAAAGAAAAAATAATAAAGGTTGCAATAGAGGAATTTGCAAAGGAAGGATACAAGAACGCCTCTACTAATAAAATTGTAGAAGCTGCTTCTATATCAAAGGGAATTTTATTTCACTATTTTAAAAGCAAAAAAGGACTATATATAGAAACAATTAAATATGCTATTCCTCTACTTTATGATGAATTTTTTAAAATTGTAGACTTTACAGAGACGGATATATTTGAAAGAATTATTAAGTGGAACCTTGTTAAATTTAATCTTATGGAAAAATACCCATATATTTTTAAGCTATTAACCGATGCCTTTTTAGATACCCCAAAGGAGGTAAACAAAGAGCTTGCCCCTATCCTTTTAGAATATCAAAAATTTGGCTATTATGCTTTATTTAAAAACATCGACTTTTCTAAACTTAAACAAGAAATAGATGTTCAAAATGCTATTAAAATAATTTCTTGGGTATTTGAGGGATACGGAAATAGCTATATTAAAACTCATAAAAATGAAAAGGGAGAAATTATTTTAGATAAAAATAAGATTATAGATGAAATGAAGGTAATTTCTAATATTTTAAAAAATGGTATGTACAATAAATAAAGGGCATAAGTGCCCTTTATTTATTGTACTTATTCTTTATTTCTTTCCAAATATCTGCTCCTTTTATACCAATCCTTTCTGGGTCAAAAACTGGGTCTAATCCCTTTTCTTTTTGTTCTTCATAATCCTTTAATATCAAAAGTGCAGGCTTTTGAAGAAGTATTATTGCAATAATATTTAACCAAGCCATAATACCTACACCCAAATCACCAAGAGCCCAAGCAAAAGATGCTGTCCTTATAGTTCCATAGAAGGCTGAAGCTAAGATAAATATTCTTAATAGGTTTATTAATATCCTTCTAATTTTTTCATTGTTTATTAAATAAGCAAGGCTTGTTTCTGAATAGTAATAATACGCCATTAATGTAGTAAATGCAAAGAAGAACAATGCTATAGCAACAAAGGCTGCTCCAATTGATGGAATTAAAGTCTCTACTGCTTTTTGTGTAAACATAGGTCCATATTGAATACCAGGTAAGTTTTCTACAAAGAAGCCACCAGTTGGTTTATAAACATTATATTTTCCTGTTATAAGAATCATAAATGCAGTTGCTGAACATATAAAAAGTGTATCAACATAAACTGAAAATGCTTGAACAAGTCCCTGTTTAGCTGGATGGGATACTTCTGCTGCAGCTGCTGCCATTGGCCCAGTACCCTGTCCTGCTTCATTTGAATAAACTCCTCTTTTAACGCCCCATGATATTGCAGAACCTAATAGTCCTCCAAATGCAGCATCTAATCCAAAGGCATTTTTAAAAATTAATGCTATTACATGTGGAAGTTCCTTTATATTCACAATAATAATTATTATTGAAACTAAAATATATCCTATAGCCATAAAAGGAACCATAAGTTCTGCTGCCTTACCTATTCTTTTAACTCCACCAAATATAATTAGTCCAAGTAAAGCTATAACGAAAAAGCCTGTTAAAGCTGTATTTATACCAAAGGCATTTTTTATACTCTCACCAATGTTATATGCTTGAACACCTGGTAATAAAATACCACAGGCAAATACTGTAGATATTGCAAACAATACTCCATACCACTTCATTCCTAATCCTTTTTCTATATAATAGGCTGGGCCACCTCTATATTGTCCATCTCTTTCCTCTTTATATAATTGTGCTAAAACTGATTCAACAAATGCAGAACCTGCTCCTAAAAATGCTATCATCCACATCCAAAAGATTGCACCTGGACCACCCATTGCAATAGCTGTAGCTACTCCTGCTATATTACCTGTACCTACACGTCCTGCAACTGCCATTGCAAAAGCCTGAAACGATGTTACACCTTTTTCCGAATCCTCACCACCAATCAATAATTTAACCATATCTTTAATATGTCTTACTTGAAAAAACCTCATTCTAAGCGAAAAGTAAAGTCCAACTAATAGGCAAAGATAGATAAGTGCCTTGCTCCATACCAAGTTATTTAAAAAATCCACAACTTGATGCATTTAAAATCCCCCTTTTTAATTTTTATATTTTAATAATATCATATATAATGAATTTTTATTATTAATTTTATGCAATATTTTTAATTTTCAAATATATTAATGTTGCATAGCCCAGATAATCCAAGATTTTGTTAATTTATTTGTTTTTTTAATGAATATTATCACTTTCATCTATTCATTTATTGCTTTATTTTTCTTTTATTGTATATTTTTTTAATTATTTAATATTAATTTAATATATTAGTATTATAATAAAATTGAGGTGTTAAAATTGAAGGAAAAACTTATAGTAATCTCCTTTGATGCATTATGTAAAGAAGATATTAACGATATACAAAACCTACCAACGTTTAAGTATATTTTAAATAACTCTACCTACTCACTTGACGTAGAACCAGTTTATCCTACCCTTACTTATCCTAACCACGCCAGTATAATAACAGGAAAAAAAATCTATGAACACGGCATTGTAAATAACACTAAACTTCAAATAGGTCGAAGCTCTCCAGATTGGTTTTGGTACAAAAGCGACATAAAGTGTGAAACTATATTAGACATTATAAAAAATAAAGGTGGTACTATCTGTACACTACTTTGGCCTACAACCGGTGGAGGAAAGATAGATTATAATATGCCAGAAATATTTGCAAATAGACCTTGGCAAAATCAGATAATCGTATCTCTATTTGCAGGAAGCAAACTATTTCAACTATCTATTTATAAAAAGTACGGTAAAATACTTGATGGTCTAAAACAGCCAAATCTTGATGATTTTGTACTCGAGTCAACCCTATACACACTAAAAAACAAAAGACCAAATCTAATGCTTGTTCATTTTACAGACCTTGATACACAAAAACATAAATATGGCACAAAATCTGAAAATGTAAAGAAGGCTATTTTAAGACACGAGGAAAGATTGAAGAAGATATTTGAAGTTGCATCTAATTTAAATTACAAAATTGCAATATTAGGGGATCACGGAAGTTTAGATGTTCATAGTGCAATTTCTCTTAATGCATATTTAAAAAAGCAAAAACTTTTAGACTATGTATACTTTAAATCCTGTGATGGTTCTGCCTATATTTATTTAAGAAGGGAGGTGTCAAATAATATAAAGGATAAAATATACTATTCATTAGAAGATTTCAGTAGACAGAGCCAAGGAACAATAGAAAAAATATTTACATCATCGGATTATGAGAAATTAGGTTTTGACAAAAAAGCCTTCCTTATGCTTGAACCTTCATCAGGATACTGTTTTACAGAAAAATATAGTAAAGATTATATAATTCCATCCGATCACAGGGCAGCCCACGGACAACTTCCTCATAAGCATAAAACTATCTTTTGTCTTTGGGATATGGGTAAAACAAAAAGGCAGCTTGGTAGCATTAAAATAACAGATATAAAAGATATATTGTTAAATTCAATAAATTTAAAATGAATTGGGGGATATTTATGAATTTAAACAAAGAAGAAAAGAGCTGGGCTCTATATGATTGGGCAAACTCTGCCTATTCTATGACTGTTACAACTACTATTTTACCTCTTTATTTTAAAATGTTAACAGACGCAGTTAACATCGATAAGACAACATCTACTGCCTATTGGGGATATGCAAACTCTATTGCTACTTTAGTTGTTGCACTTTTAGCACCTATTCTTGGAACAATTGCAGACTATAAGGGGTATAAGAAAAAATTTTTTGTTACATTCTTCTTAATCGGAATCATTTCTACATCTTTACTTTCAATACCAACTAAAAATGCGTGGTTTATTCTACTTGTTATTTATCTTTTAACTGTTGTTGGCTTTTCTGGAGCAAATATATTTTATGATGCGTTTTTAGTAGATGTAACAAGTGAAGAGCGAATGGACAGAGTTTCTACTATGGGATATGCATTAGGTTATATAGGAAGTACAATACCATTTATTATTTGTATGATTATTGTTATATTAGCTCAGTTCAATAAAATTCCTATCAGTGTCTTTACTGCATCAAAGATTTCATTTGTTATAACTGCAATATGGTGGGGTATATTTACAATACCTATGATTAAAAATGTAAAACAAAATTATTTCATAGAACCAGAAAAAAATCCTATAATTTCAAGTTTTAAAAGAATTTTAAACACATTTAAGGACATAAAAAAGCATAAACCTCTATTTATTTTTCTTATAGCATACTTTTTCTATATTGATGGAGTTGATACTATAATAAAAATGTCTACATCCTATGGTGCTGATTTAGGTATAAGTGCTACAAGCCTTTTAATTATACTCCTTGTTACTCAATTTGTAGCCTTCCCCTTTGCAATTCTATATGGTAGGCTTTCTGAAAAGTACTCAACTAAAACTATGCTCTATGTTGCAATAGCAGTATATACTGGAATATGCATATATGCATACTTCTTAAAAACTGCAGTAGACTTTTGGATACTTGCAATGCTTGTTGGAACATCACAGGGTGGAATACAAGCACTTAGCCGTTCTTATTTTGGAAAACTTGTACCTAAGGAGAACTCCAATGAATTCTTTGGGTTTTACAATATATTTGGAAAGTTTGCAGCTATAATGGGACCATTTTTAGTAGGTCTTGTTGCACAGCTTACAGGAAAAACAAACAATGGAGTGTTTAGTGTAATCATTTTATTTATTTTAGGTGGAGTATTATTGAAAAAGGTACCTAATTAGGTACCTTTTATGCATATGTATTTATATTTAATCCCACATTTTTAGTCGAAATACCCTTCATACCTCTATAATACTTCTTGGGATCATAGGTCATAATAAATTCATCTATTGATGCTTCAAGTGATTTTGTAACCCTTATTAATAAATCTAAATTTAAAAAATCTTGAGATGCATTACCTAAATTCCTTAAATTACTTGAAAACTGAACATTTGAAACTGTAGGTATCATATTTACACCCCGTATAAAATGATATATGTTATATTAATTTTATCATAATATTTTTAAATTGTCCATTTTTGTTAAAAATATTATATAATTGTAAATGTATCATTTTTATTACTAAATATAATTTTTTATAGTATAATAAATACTATAAGGAGGGAGGGGTTAAAATGAATGGAAGAAAGAAAATGGGATTATTGCTTATTGTCATTGGTGTTTTTCTAATTTTATCACAATTACAAATAATAGATATTAATTCACTTATAAGACAATACTGGCCATCCTTGATTATTATTTATGGAATTTATAAGTTCATAGAATACAGAAGTATAAACGCAACTGGTTTGTCCTTTTTAGTTGTAGGTATTATACTTCAAGTATGGCACCTCGATTTGCTTCCTGGACAATTTAGAGAGTATATATGGCCTACAATATTAATTGTAATAGGAATATCCCTTATATTTTCACAAAATTATTCTCATTCAAAAAAAAACAAATTTAGAGAAGACAACTTCATAGACTATATTGCAATACTTTCATCACTTGAGACTATTAATGCTTCTACTAAATTTAAGGGCGGAAGTGTTACTGCCATTTTAGGTGGTGCTGAAGTTGACCTTACTAATTGTAAAATAGAAGGTAACTATGCAGAAATAACCGCAACTGCAATAATGGGAGGAATAGATTTAAAGGTACCTAAAGATTGGAAGGTTGTTGTTACTGGAATACCTTTCTTAGGTGGTTGGGATAATAAAACCTTCTTTAGTCCTGAACAGGAAAAAACACTTTATATAAGGTGCTTTGCTGTATTAGGAGGAGTTGAAATAATAAATTAATAAGTAGTTGGTGTTGTACACCAACTACTTATTGTTTAATTCTTTATATATTTTATAGCTATATATTAAAGGAACAAAGGCAGCTATTAGTGTCGATATCATTAAAACTACAAATGCTGTTATACCACCTTTAAATGATACAAACAACATAATAAATCCTGCCATAACCCAAAGTGGTGCTGCAAATCTATGGGTTTTAATCCACACCCTTTCATCTGCCAAAGTCCAAGGAGTCCTAATTCCAACAAAATAGTTGTGTTTTATTTTTCCCATAACGTTTCCAAATAATATGAACATAATTCCAACAGAAACTGTCATAATAAAATCTACATCTACTTTAAAGCCAAGGGCTGCAAATATTATAGTTAGCTGTACTATTACAAAGAAAACGTGAAGGAAATATCTTATAATATTATATACTGATGAAAATCGTACATAATTTTCCTTTTTAGGATCAAGGTTTGGTAGGATTAGGAATAAAAAATAAAGTCCTAAGTTCATTAAGTTTATCATTAATACACCAAATAATTTGCTTGAATAAGCATCTACTTCTCCTCTTATATTCCAGTGGCTTGGAACTTTATCTGGTAGATAGGGATATAAAATAACGCTTATTAAAAATGTAATAATTATTAAAGATAAAATAGGCCAATCTTTTTTTATTCTCTCACCTATCCTCATCACTATTCACCCCTTCATTATAATCTATGATTTCAAAAAACCAATTTATGAGTTCTTGAAATACTGTTGTATTTAAAGAATAGTATATGTTTTGCCCCTTTCTTTCATCTGAAACCAAATCTGCCTGCTTTAGTATACTTAAATGGTGTGAAATGCTTGGCTTTGTCATATTAAAGTGTTCTGCTATCTCTCCTGCTGTTAAATCTCCATCCTTTAAAAGCATTATAATTTTTCTTCTTGTTGGATCTGCTAAAGCTTTAAATGGCAAATTCATAACACTACCTCCTTTAGATATTTAGATAATCTTCTAAATATCTAATATTATTATATACCATTTTTTTATATATGTGCAAGCTATAATAAAAAATAGTCGCCTTTTTAGCGACTACCTTTTATTATGTCCTCAAGTGCCTTTGCAAATTGGTCTGGGCAGGATGTATTTTTAGCTCCACATCTTACACCCTTCAACCTTTTTATAGCCTCTTCTACCTCCATACCTTCAAGAAGATTAGCAAGACCTATTGCATTTCCAGGACATCCTCCAACAAATTCAACATTAGTAATCTTTCCATCTTTAACATCAAACAATATTTCATCAGCACATACACTACTTGGTTTATAGCTGTACATATTTTCACCCCCGAAATTATAATAAGCAGTATTAATTATATCAATAAAATCTGGAGGTAATCAACTTTTTAAGCTGCATTATTACTTAAGATTTTTGTTTTTATTATATCTATAGCCCTAATTTTAGCTTCATCATATAACCTAAAAATTTTTATTGCTTTATCTACATCGTTATATACCTTCCAATAACCACAAAGTTTACATTCATCTTTATTACAAATAAAATCCTTTACATCTTCAATTGGGAATCCAAGGAAAACACCTAATTCGTGTGGGCAAGAATAAATAAATCTTCTTTTAAGATATTTTAACATTTCTATTACTGGCATATACTCAGAATAACCAAAGTTACTCAAAAAATCTATACTTTGATTAATTACCATTTTAAGTTTATTTTCGTCATATAAAATTACAGTTAACTTTTCATTTTGTAATTTCAATTCAAAAAATTTTATTTTATATTCATTATATATTTCTTCCTTTATCTCTCTCCAAGTCTTAAAAAAGTTTATATCAAAATCTTCAATTGTTATTATTGTTGAAGGTTTATTACAAAATATCGTAGGCGCACAATGATACAATATTAAACTTTTTACATATAGCTTTTTATCTATTTTTCTTAAATATTTAAATAAATTATTTATATTCATTGTTCTCCTCCCTAAAGCTTAAATATCTTCTTTATGTTTTCCTCAATCAAAGGCCAAGAACGTCTGCAAAATATTATTCTCTTATTAGAATTACACTTTTTTAAATTTGTAACCATACAATGATTTATATAATCTGTTAAAACAATTATTAGATCATATCTTTCCGCTTTACTTATACTACTATTTACTTTGTCCCCATTTTTTCTTCCGCTTATATGCTTGATTTCTTCAAATCCTTTATTTTTCAGACCCTTAACTACTGTTTCTATTTTATCTCCACCTATAATTAAGACACTCATAAACCCCTCCAACAAGACAAGATTTTATAATTGATATTAATTATCATTTTCATTTTATTATTATAATAGTTTTTTGTCAATAAAGTTTTATATAGAACTCAATTTTAAAAAAATAACCTTTGGTTAAAATACCAAAGGTTATTTTTATGCGTTTTTTATTATTAACTTAAACTCTTCATCATAGATACTATCTAAATCATCTATAAGATATTTAAGTGCATCCTCTCCAAAAACTCTTGCAGCAATTCCACAGCTTGAACTTATCCTTCTTGGAGTTGGCATAAGCTCAACTCTTATTCCGTTTTGTTCAAGAAGCCTTTTATACATAAATGCTGCCGATTGAGTATGAAAGGTAACAATATACATAAAATCACTCTTTCCTAATTTTTATATATATGTCTTGACCGTTTTCCTTAACATTAACCTTATATCCTAAGTTTGTTGCAAACCTCTTTATGTTTTCCTTTGCAGTTACATTATCAACTACAACATCAACCCCATCTTTATATATTGTAAGTGCTTTTTTTGTTAGTAAAACTGGTTCTGGACACGATCTTCCTCTTGCATCTACTAAATTAGCCTTCAACCTTTACATCCCCCTTCACTTTAAAACTAATACTTTTTTCTATATTGAAGTATCCAATTAAAGCTACAACTATAAAACCAATTAAAACAGCTATTTTACCATTTACTGTCGGTCCTTGTGCACTTGATGCAAGTTTAAAATTATGTGCAAAGGCAGCTCCAACTGCCATTCCCAATACAGTTATAGCAGAATCTATGTTACCCTCTCCTGCTAATATTAACTGCCTCATTGGACATCCTCCAAGTAATACTGAACCAAATCCAGCAAGGGCCATTCCTAAGAAATTCCATAAACCGTCAGTATGAGCAATAGGTTGACCTACAAAACCTACTTTAAAATATCCAAAGGCAATATTCCCCAAAAGTGCTGCAACTAATATTGCTAAAAATCCTGATATTAAATACCAATCTTTAAATAAGATTAAGTCTCTAATACCTCCTACCATACAAAGTCTTGTTCTTTGGGCATAAGCACCAACAATTAACCCAACAACAAGTGCCAATAAAATTGGAGCGTGCTGTGAACCTGGCCCCTTTTGACTAAACATTAAAACTGCTGAACCAGAAATTAATAA